>DASTHG010000341.1:0-4407 GCA_035718325.1 Gemmatimonadales bacterium
GGCATCGCGAGCCGCGATGTAGCCGTACGCCTTTCCGCCCGTCGGCTTGCCATTACGGGCTCGGCCCTCGAGGCCGCGGCGCGTGCGGTACGCGATCTGGTCGCGATACACGTCGGCCATGGCGCCGTGCACCGACAGCAGAATCTTGAAGTTCTCGGAGCGCGTGTCGATGTCCTGCGTGACGATGTGCACGCCCGCGTCGAGGAGTTCGGCGACGGCTCGCCACTGCTCAGGCAGCGACCGCCACAGGCGCGAGGCGTCCTCGGCCACGATTACCTTGAACTGCTTCGCCCGCGCGCCGCGCAGAAGGTCCTGGTACCCCGGGCGCTCAGAGGTGCCGCCACTGATCGCGGCGTCCGAGAAACGTTCGACCACGTCGAACCCGTGACGGTCCGCTAAGCGCTGGCAGACGCGGAACTGGTCGTCGATCGAGGCCTCGGACTGCTTCTCCATCCTGTAGCGGGCGTAGATGGCAGCTCTCATGACTTCTTCTCCTTAAGCGCACGGCGTAACCGCCGATCGATGAAGCGCTTGAACACGTCGTCCTTCGCGTGCTTGTCGAGCACTAAGTCGACGCCCTCGCGGATGTAGACCTGCTGGGGCACCCGGGTGTGTTCGCTGAGCTCCTTCAGCGCCGTCGCCTCGACACGCGGATTTTCAGCGCCCTCAGGCAACTAGCCCCGATCCGGAATGCCACGCTGCCATCGAGATTCACGTGTGCTCTCTAAGTCACTGATGCAAAGTAGGTTTTTCACGGTATAGCGGTGGAGCTGGCCCCAGAGCCAAGCGGCCCAGCCCCGGGGCGCTACGCCGTGTACACGCCTTCCACCTTCCTTCAACGATCCTTTAAGTATTGATGAACGCCTCCTCAGGACCTCCGGAGCGTGCCCCGGCATTGTTGCGGCCGGTTTGACGGAGATCCCCCTGGCCTCAGCCGGGGAACACGCACTCAATTTGAACCTAACAGGAGATGGAAATGGAACAGATCATGACGTCGAGTGGCTTCTTGCGGGTCACTGTGCCCTTTCGAGTGGCTCGAGGAGGTTGGAGAGTTCCCTGTGCCGTGGCTGCAACAGCGCTGCTCTACACCCTGAGTCCAGTCCGGGCTACCGGATGCTCATTGCCCGAACGGACGGCGCGTTCGAACGAAACTATCGGGGTTCGCACGGTTCCTGCCCTGAAAACCGCCGCGCCAACGGTGTCACTCACCCACCTCCCGCTGGTGATGCGCGTGGGCAAGGACGAATTCCGGGTTGCCTTCGGCATCAAAAGCGCCGGTTGCGCCGCTACTGGCTGCCACGGAGTGGTTCGATACCGCGTGCAATGGAAGGCCGACGATGGCACGACCCGCCGGGACATCAGGGAGGTCGACTTTGCGGTGGCGCCTCACAGCGCCGACCGAACGATCACAGTCGACCGGCAGTACTTCGACACGGCGGAAGGCGCGCACACGACCGATGTCGTGCATGTGACGGTAGACCGTCTCACCTGCCAACCGGACAGCGAAGGCAGCGTGCTGGCGCGGAATGGGAACCGGGAACAGACACTGCCGCGCATTCGAGCCGACTAAACGAGGCACAAAGCCAGCGATGCCACCGAAGCGGACGTGCCGGCTGCGATGGCGGCGGAGTGTTGCCGTCTGCGCGCGTCGACGGTCGGGCAGTACGGGCTCACAATCTATGAGCGTCATCGTCGCGTTCGCAGAAGGGAGCCAGAATGTCACGTTAGTCTTGGGACTTCACAATCGATCTGAGGGGGGCGGAATCGAACCACCGACACGCGGATTTTCAGTCCTCGCCAAGTTGCACCCAGGAACACCCACCGTCACCTAAAAACAACTATTTAGAAGGAGACCCGCCCCTCGATAGGGGACGGTGGATGCTCCTGGGTGACGCGCAGCCGCGCCAGCTAGGGCTGAGCGTGCAGACGTGGGAGGGCCGCCGGCGCGCGTGTCGTGCCGGTATACTAATAACCGACATCGCCCTCTTATTCATTCGAGTCGAATACATCGCCGATGATCCTGCCGGAAAACGCGCCCTTTCGAGTCGGCGACTGGCGGATAGACCCAGCGCTGGACGAAATCTCGTGCGACGGCAGGACCATCAAGCTGGAACCGCGCACCATGTGCGTCCTGGTCTGCCTCGCCCGCCGTGCCGGGGAGGTGGTGAGCGTCGACGACCTTCTCGATGCCGTCTGGAAGGACGTCGTCGTTACCCAGTATTCCGTATATCAGGCAGTGGCAGCGCTCCGCCGCTCGTTCGGCGACGACCCCAAGGCACCGACGTACATCGACAACGTGCCGCGCCGCGGCTACCGCCTCCTTGCGCCCGTGGCTGTGCCGGCAACCTCGCCACCTGCGGAAGCGGCTGCGGAGCCTGCTCTCGCGGAGCGATCGACTACGGTCGTGATTCCCGCGCATGCTCAGTCTGGGACCGTAGGGATCATCCGAGCGCCTGTGCCGGCGTCTTGGTCGCTAAAGGAAGGCGTGCTCGTAGCAGTGGCGCTGGTGATCTTCGCGACGGCGGCGGCCTATCTCGCCATCGGGAAGCTCCGGATCTCGAAGTCCGCCGTGTCGTCACCGACGGTTGCGGCCAGCCCGACGCCTCCTGCCTTCAGCCCGCCGGCGCACTCGATCGCGGTGCTCCCATTCGTCAACATGAGCGGGGACAAGGAGCAGGAGTACTTCTCCGACGGACTCACGGAGGAGCTGCTCAACTCGCTGGCCGAGATCAACGAGTTGCAGGTCGCCGCTCGCACCTCGGCGTTCTCATTCAAGGGCAAGGACACCGACATCGGCACGATCGCGCGCAAACTGAACGTGGGCGCAGTCCTCGAAGGGAGCGTGCGGCGCTCCGCGCACACCATCCGCATCACCGCGCAGCTGATCAATGCCGTCACGGGCTTTCACCTGTGGTCGAAGACCTATGACCGGGACTTAGGGGATGTGCTGAAACTTCAGACCGAGATTGCCACCGCGGTGGCCGGAGCGCTGAAAGTCACGCTACTCGGCGATGTCGCGGCCAAAGTCGAGCTCGGCGGGACGCGTAACCCCGCCGCCTTCGATGCGTATCTGCGCGGGGCCAAAGCGGTGAGCTCGATTCGCGACACCGAAGACCTCCCCGCCGCGATTGCCGCATACACGGAAGCGATTCGTCTCGATCCGCACTATGCGCTCGCGCTCGCAGCCCGATCGATCGCCCTTTCCGGCGTCGCCCAGGAGGCCGAGCCCGCAGCGGCGGCGCGTGAAGGCTTTGACAAGGCGCAGGCGGATGCGCGCCAGGCGCTCGCGCTGGCGCCGGATCTGGCCCAGGGTCACCTCGCATTGGCGTACGTTTCGGAAGACACCCTCGACTTCACGCAGGCGGGTGAAGCGTACGAGCGCGCTCTTGCGCTCGCGCCGGGCAATGCAGAGGTCTCGCGAAGAAGCGGCCGATTTGCAGCCCTCATAGGGCACTTCGATGCGGGCGTTGCGGCCACCCGCCGCGCGGTCGCGCTCGACCCGCTCGCTCGCGGAAGCCATGTCGCGCTCGGCGACGCGCTGTATGCGGCCCGCCGCTATGAAGAGGCGGCGGTGGCTTTCGCAGAGGTCATCAGTCTTGACCCCGACTTCAAGGCGACCTACGGGGAGCGCGGGCTCGCCTATTACGGGCTCGGGGATCTTAAGAGCGCGCGCGCCTCATGCGAGAGGAAGCCGGACCACTGGGTGAGCCAATGGTGCCTCGCGGTGATCTATGACAAGCTCGGCCGGCACGCCGATGCGGAAGCTGTCCTTGCGAAATTGACGGCAGCCTTCGGCGACGCCCCAGCCTATCAGGACGCCACGATCTATGCGCAGTGGGGCAATCGGGCGAAGGCGCTCGAGTGGCTCGAGACGGCGCTGCGGCTGCGTGACCCGGGCCTGGAGTACCTCAAGACCGACCCGCTCCTGGATCCCTTGCGCAAAGAGCCGCGCTTCCAGGCAATTGAGCGGGAGTTGAGGTTTCCGAGTTAAGTGGCGGTGCGGTTCCGACGCAATTCATTCGGTCCCTCGAAGATTCGTTCCAATGCCCGCTATATAGAAAATTGAGGGTTCTGCTCGAATGGCCGGAGTTGGCCGCTTGCGGCCGTTTTGCAAACGCAAGGCAAGGGAGTGCTATGGACTTGTTCAATATTCCCATTTTTCGTCCCAAGCACGTCGGCGGGACCGTTTTTGACACCAGGCCGCTGCGGCACCTGCGCCAGTGTCCCGGACATTGGTACCAGGCCTCCAACACGCGCTCAGTCACACCGGCGAACGATCGATTGACCCGATGCTGCCCGCCAACTCACCGCTCTTACCCGCTGCAAAGGCACTCATGGCGCGGGACCTGTTGCGCGCTGAGCGTGCAGACAGCAGGCCACGGATGGAAGACGATACCCACTGTACCG
>DASTHG010000342.1:0-2402 GCA_035718325.1 Gemmatimonadales bacterium
TGCAGATCGATCAGGATCACCCCGGCGTTGAAATACGGCGTGTCGGTCGAAAACTGGATGTCCTCGGTGAAAGAGACGCGGCTCAGGCGCGCGACGTGCAGCTGGCGGGCGTAGGCGTCGGGCACAGCCTGCGCCACGTGGGCGTCAAACGGCAGGTTCCAGAGGGCAGCAAGGTCTCCCTCGATCAGCAGGTCGGCATCGAGGAAGAGGACGCGCGTCACCGTTGCGGGAAGCGCTTCGCCCAGAAACAAGCGATAGTAGGCGGTGACGTCTCCTTCATTGTGGATCCCCGGCCAATAGGGCCGGACGGCGTCGAGGTCGAGCGTCTGCCACCGCACGCGCACCGGCAAAGCTCGCAGCGAGGTTTCCACGCGCCGCCGGCCCTCGTCCGAGATCTGGTAACCGAGGATGAAGACCTCCAGCCCCCAGCCCGCCGAAAGATGCCGGCACGCCGAACGCAGCGTCACTAGCAGCGGCGTGATGTAGAAGTCGTTGACGGCCGCCGCCACGACGATCGTCCTGCCCGCTGCCCTACGCTCATGCCCGCACAAACGCGAGACCCCTCTCCGGGTAGAGGCCGGGCTCGGCTACCTCTCGCGAACGCCGCGTCAATTCCTGGTCGTACAAGAAACCCCATCCCGGCGCTTTACCGCCCAGTAGGGCGCCGGCTGGACGTTGACGTGGTGCCAGCCGCTTTGTCCGGGTGCGGCGCAGGTCATCAGAATGTACTTCCGGGCGGCGCGAAACGTGCCACAAGATGCCCGCTGTACGCTTCCTCGACACGCTCCATGAGTTCGCTGCTCCAGACCAAGTCGAAATCACGTCGAGGGACGAAGGGGCCGTTATGGAAGTCGTGCACGGCGTGGGCCTCCGGGATCCTGCTGTCACGTCTTGTCTGCCGGCTGCCGTGGACGGCGACGACCTCGCAGCCGAGGTCGCGGAAGAACGTTGCGCTGTGGCCTTCGCCACGGCCCACGTCGAGCACTGAACGCACTCCACGGCGCCAAAGGTGGGGACTCCAGGTCCTGGCATCGCCGTGCTCCACGCGCAGCCTACTGGGCGCGGGCTTCGAGTCCGACCGTACGTATCCGTCCAGGAGTCCTTCCCCGCAGTGAACTGCTGGCGCGGGTGTCATGTATCGCTCGCCACCGTCTGCAATGTTCATGTCCCGAGCGATGGCCGTTTGTCGAACCTCCATTCGCGATACGGTCCGTCCCGGTCGACGTAGTGCAGGAACACTTGCGCCAGCTGGTCTCCCGCAAACCGCTCTCGCCAGTGCTCGCACTCAATGCCGCGATAGAGTACGGCATCTCCGGGCGCTAGGGCGATGGCCGACTCACCCATCGGTCCCTTCAACCACAGCGGCCATGGTGGATCCAGAGCCGGCCCCAAGTGCACGCTGACGCTTATCTCGCAAGCCGCCCGGTCCAGGTGCCGCTCGAGGATATTGCCGTGACGGTAGATGCGAAAGAATGAGTAGGTTGGATACAGACGGAACCCGCACAGTTGCTCGACGCGGGGCTGCACACCGGCAAGCACGTGCTCCATCAATGGATCCGAGAACATCTCCACCGCGCCCTCCTGCCCGTCCATGAACGCAGGCGGCGCCACGGCCGCCCGACGCCGGACGTGGTCATAAAGCATCCGCCGCAGACCCTCCTCGATGAACGCCTCGATCTTCACATACCGGTGTGAGGCGAACCGCTCCCGGATCTCCTGGACGATGGTCACGCGCACCACCCTTCGAGTATAGTCGGGCCCTGTGACTGAGTCTCGCGCGGCAGGTCGCTACCTTGCGTTCGAGATCGACCTCGGCGGTTTCAACAACATCCTGATGCACTTCGAAATCATGGTTGCACTGGCGTGGTTGACCCGGCGTACCTTGGTGCTGCCGCCCAGCACCCCCTTCTACCTACTCGGCTCCGAGCCCCGCTCCTTGTTAGACTTCTTCGATCTCGAAGCGCTCCGGCTGCACGTCGACGTGCTCGGCGCCGATGAGTTTGCCCCGGGGACGGCCAGCCACCAGGCGTTTCACCAGTTCCTGTGCGAGCGGGGACACGCTCCGGGATGGAATGCGGTCGACGACGTGCTCGTGCACCCGCCCAACGCCGTCACCACGCGGCTGGAGTTGATCCATCGCCTCTGCGGCCGCCGTCCAGTGGGCTTTTCGGCTTCGGAAGAGCAGTGCGAGATTCTCTACTTTCCGGCTACCCGCGAGCATCGGATGTTCGGTGTCTTCGAGACCTTCTTCCTGTTCGCCGACCCGGAGAACGAGCGCCGCGTGCGGGCTCTGGTGCGGGATGCGGTGCGCTACCGGCCGGAGATCCTCCGCCTGGCCGAGCGCGCGATCAGGATGCCTCCGCTGGCCGGCGCGCGCTTCTCCGCGATGCACGTCCGGCGCG
>DASTHG010000343.1:0-2980 GCA_035718325.1 Gemmatimonadales bacterium
GCCGAACGGGTCGCGGCCGCGGATGGACGGTCGTTGGTACGCTTCGCCGTCCGCGACACCGGCATCGGCATCGCCGCCGACAAGCTCGACGCCATCTTCGAGGAGTTCAGCCAGGCCGACACCTCGACCACGCGCAAATACGGCGGCACGGGACTGGGACTGGCGATCTGCCGCCGCCTGGTGCGGCTCATGGGCGGGAACCTCGCTGTCTCGAGCAACCTGGGACGAGGAACCGAATTCAGCTTCGCCGTCCCGCTCGAAACCGGTGCCCCGCTCGCGGCGACGGCTCCGGCACCGCTCGCGGGCCGCCGCGCGCTGATCGTCGACGACAATCCCACCAATCGCCGCGTGGCGCTCAACATGCTGGCGGCGGCCGAGATGGAAGTCACCGAAGCCGGGAGCGGCGCCGCAGCGCTTACCGCCCTACGCCAGGCGCGCCGGGACGAGGCGCCGTTCGACCTCGCCATCATCGACTCCGAGATGCCGGAGATGAACGGGTTCGAGCTGGCCCGGGCGGTGCGCGCGGACCCCGGGATCGGCCAGACGCCCCTCGTGATGCTGACGTCGTCGGGCAAACCCGGCGACGGCCAGCGCTGCCGCGAGCTCGGCATCGACGGCTACTTGCCCAAGCCCGCGTCCCGCAGCGATCTGCTCGAAGCCATCAAGACGGTCCTCGCCGAACCGGGCGGTGGCGGGGCGGCCAAAGGAGACATCGTCACGCGCCATTCGATCGCCGAGTCCCGCCGCCACCTCACCATCCGGGTGGCTGAAGACAATCCGGTGAACCAGGAGGTCGTGGCCGCGATGCTGCGCAAGCGCGGCCACCACATCGACGTCGTCGCCAACGGCCGGCTGGCCGTCGACGCCGTCGCCCGCACACCCTACGACGTCGTGCTGATGGACATTCAAATGCCGGAAATGGACGGCTTCGAGGCGACCCACGCGATCCGGGCGACGCCGGTGGGCAAGGATCTGCCGATAATCGCCCTGACCGCCCATGCGCTCTCGGGTGAGCGCGAACGCTGTCTGTCGCACGGCATGAGCGACTACCTCACCAAGCCGCTGCGGGCCCACGAGCTGTTCGCGGCCGTCGAAGGGTGGGCGCCCAGTGCGGGCGAGCAGCGCGAGGCGCCGGCCGCGCCGCCGGCGGCTGCAGTTGCGGTGGACGTCGAAGCGTTTCGCGAACAGATGCGGCTGGCCGGGGCGGAGTCCGCGGTGGACCAGATCCTCGACACCTTCCTCGACAGCACACCGCAACGCATCACCGCGATCACCAGCGCGCTGGCCTCCGGCAACGCCACCGACATCGAGCGGTCGGCCCACGCGCTGAAATCGGCCGCGGGGACGATCGGTGCGAAATCGCTGGCGGCGCTGCTGCAACAGCTCGAAGCGGCCGGCAAGGCTGGTGACGTGGCGTCCGCGCGCGCGCTGCAGGATCGCCTCGAAGCCGAGAGCGCGGCGGTCATCGACCAGCTCTCGCGGCCGCGCGGTCCCTCGGCACCCCACTCGAGCTGACGCGGACTCTACCCGGCCCGCGCCAGCGCCCAGTCTGCTGCCGCATCCGCGTCCGCCACGCGTGGCAGCGCCGCGAGTCCTGCGAAATTGTCATGCAGTCCCACTACCGGCGTCCCGATCCGCAGCGCCAGGGCGATCTCCGACAGGGTGCCCGAGCCACCGCCGATCGCGACGATCGCCCCGGCGACCCGCACGATGAGGGCGTTGCGCATCTCACCCATGCCGGTCGCCAGGGGAACGTCGATGTAGGCGTTGGCGTCCCGGGCGTCGTTGCCGGGGAGAATCCCGATCGTCAGTCCCCCGGCGGCGCGCGCGCCTTTCGCGACGGCTTCCATGACGCCCGTCAGCCCGCCGCAGACGACGACCGCACCGCGCTGCGCCAGTAGCCGACCCAGGTTCTCCGCCAGGGCGGCTTCCGCGCTGGTACAGTCCGACCCGCCCACGACGGCGACGATGGGGCGCGCCCTCGTCACACGCCGAACGGGGGCTGCACGAGGCCGCGCTCGGTGATGAACGCGGTGACGTAGCGCGCCGGAGTGACGTCGAAAGCCGGATTGAACGCCGCGACCTCGCGCGGGGCGATGGCGCGCCCCGCGATCGCCTTCACCTCGTCGGCGGGGCGTGCTTCGATCGGGATGGCATCGCCGTCGGGTGTGGCAGGATCGATCGTGGAGGAAGGCGCACAGCAGTAGAACGGCACGCCGTGCTGCCGGGCGAGCACCGACACCGGGTAGGTGCCCACTTTGTTCGCGAAGTCGCCGTTGGCGGCGATGCGGTCCGCTCCGACGAACACCAGATCGACGCGGGCGCTGCGCAGCAGTGTCCCGGCGGCACCGTCGGCGAGCAGGGTACAGGGCACACCCGCTTCGCTCAGCTCCCAGGCAGTGAGCCGCGCCCCCTGCAGGACGGGGCGCGTCTCGTCGACATAGACGTGCACGCGGCGTCCTGCTTCGTGCGCCAGGTAAATGGGAGCCAAGGCGGTGCCGATCCCGCCGGTTGCGAGCGCGCCGGCGTTGCAGTGCGTCAGGACGTTCGCGCCATCGGGGACCAGCGACAACCCCGCCTCACCGATGCGGCGGCACATGGCCCGATCCTCCTCCCAGATCGCCGACGCTTCGACCCGCAGCCGCTCCCACAGCGCCGCCGCATCCCCAGCCGTCTGCTCGGCCACCGCGAGCATCCGCGTCAACGCCCAGCGCAGGTTGATGGCGGTGGGACGCGTCTCGGCGAGGCAGGCCGCGGCCTTGCGCAGCTGTGCCAGAAAGGCGTCGCGGCCGCCGCGACGCGCCTCCCGCAGCCCGGCGACGAGGCCCATCGCCGCGGCGATCCCGATCAGCGGAGCGCCGCGCAGCTGCAGGGTGCGGATGGCGGTGGCCGCGTCGTCGATCGTTTCCAGGTCGCGGTGCACCAGCGCATCGGGGAGGGCCCGCTGATCCACGATGCGGACGGCGCCGGTGGGAGACCA
>DASTHG010000344.1:0-8970 GCA_035718325.1 Gemmatimonadales bacterium
GAGGTCGAGGGTGGCTGCGTGTTGCATCAGTCGGACGCTGATCTGGTTGGCGAACAGGTCGCCGAGGAGGCTTTCGAGCAAGGACGAGAGCCGGGCGAGGGCTTCGCCCACCACGGCAATGCCGAGCTCGATCGCGACCAGACCGCCGAGATACCACCACGACATCGGGTGGCCGGCGCGGGTCGCGGCGATCGCGGCGACGACGCCGTCGATGATGAGCTTGCCGATCCACAGCACCGCGACGGGGATGAACGAGCGCACGAGCCGCAGCACCAGAATGCCGGCGGTGTAGCCGCGGTGCGTCTGGAACACGAGGCGCAAGAGCGGCGGCACGTGGCGCAGCGCTTCGAGCCGCTTGCTCCAGGTCGGCGGTTGGTCTCCCGGGTTGGTGCGGGATGGTGGAAAGAAGCGATGTGCGGTCACCGAAAGAAAAGTACTCGCCTCCTTGCGGACTGGCCGCTGGGGGTGCACCCTTGCCGCACTCGACCACGGAGCGGAACCGCATATGATGCGAGGAGCAGGCGGCACCCCCGGCGGCGTGGGGACGTTCCTGATCGGCGCCGCCATGATCGTGGCCGGCGGATATCTCCTGTTGACCCGCGTGACGGTCGCGAGCGGCGGTTGGCTGCTCTGGGGCTACAACGCGTTCGGACTTTCGCTGCTGCCCCTGCTCATCGGGATCGGCGTGCTGTTCTTCAATGGACGCTCGGTTCTCGGGTGGGGACTGACCGGCGCGGGCGCCATCATCATCGTCGCGGGGATTCTCGCCAACCTGCACATCTACTTCCAATCGACGTCGCTGTTCGACACGCTCGTAATCCTCGGCCTGCTCGCCGCGGGGATCGGGCTCGTGGCGCGATCACTCAGACCGCAGGGAACTAGCCCACAAGGTTAGTTTTTCGTGTCGCGTTATTCGCGGCTGATAGCCGCGACTCGGCTGGTGTCGCTGAAGCGACATTTCGATCCCGTCACCCTTGGTGACAGATAGCCGAGCCGCGCCTCTCAGGCGCGAGCAACAACGCACGCCAGAGAGCGTCATGAAGCGTCGCCTCATCGTCGTCCCCCTCATCCGCCGCGCCGACGGCCGCTACCTCTTCATCAAGATGCCGCTGCATCGCGGCGTCTTTCCGGGCCAATGGGGGCTCCCCGGTGGCGGCGTGGAAGACGGGGAGCGGATCGAAGACGCGCTGCGCCGCGAAGTGCGCGAAGAGCTACAGCTCGAGCTCGCGACGATGGAGCCGCTCTACTTCAAGGGCCAGGTTCACGAGAAGCTCTTGCCGACGGGCGAGCGCCAGACGATGTACATGGTGTTCCTGATCTACGCCTGCACGACGGACGAACGCGACCCTGTGATCAACGAGGAGTTCGACGCGTTCGCCTGGATCGCGCCCGAGGAATGCGATCGCTACGACATGAACGAGGAAACACGGATCACGCTGCGCCAGGTCGGCGTCTCGAGCGGCGCTGCAACCCCGCAGACATCGGATTTGTCTAAACTCTGAAAATCAACTGCTATCAGCTATCAGCTATCAGACATGAGCCTAGCTGACAGCTGATAGCCGATAGCTGATAGCGCTACTTCTTAGCGCCGTATCGTCGTATGACGCTGCTCACCGCCTCACCCACCGCGAACTCGTTATCCGGGAGTTTCGCCCCGGCTGCCAGGAGAGCGTCTACGACGGCCGGATAGTCCCCGGTCTTGCGATGCCACCCGTGCTCGGATCCGTGCAGCGCCCAGCCCAGGGCCGGAAGGTCGTGGTCGTCGCCGCGCAAATCGAGTGGAGGGTTGTAGCGCAGTATCTCGCGCACCATCTCGGCATTGCCATGCCAGGCCGCCCAATGGAGCGGTGTGCCGCCATGATCGCCGCGCACCACGACCGGCCACCCGGCGGCCAGCAGCAAACGCACCGCATTGGTGTTGTTGCTCTGCGCAGCGCGCACGACGTGCTTCTTGTCGGGGTCGGAGAGGGAAGCGACGAGCTCGGGACGCGCCGCAAGCAGTTGCCGGAATATGGCCTCGTCTCCCACGTCGCAGGCCAGCGCGAGTCTCAACTCTGCGGGGCTCTGTGCCATGAGAACCTGAAACACATCCTCATGGCCGAACTCGCGTGCCAGGCTGTGCGGGGTGGCGAGGTTGCCGAGGGTCCAGTAGTAGATGCAGCCCCCGGCTCTGGGGTCGTGCTTGAGGAACCACTCGTCTCCCACATACATGCGGATGCATCCGGGATCGGCATCGAGATGCTTGCGGACCAGCTCCAGGTCGCCGAGCGCGGCTGCCATGAGGATGTCGGTGTGGCAGCCGCGAGAGACGAGCAAGCGGGCGACGTCCTGGCGATCGCGAACCATGTACATCGCGGGCGTCGATTCGTGATCCACGTCGCGCGCGTCGATCTCCGCGCCGTGGTCCAGCAGCCACCCGGCGACGTCCACCGTCTGAGCCACGTGCAGCGGCGTCTGTCCGTCGCCGCCGCGCGCGTGCACCAGCGACGGATCGGCGCCAACGAGACGCTCCAGCACCTCCATCATGCCGAGCTTGACCGCGGCATGGACATCCACACGGGCGCCGCGCTCGATCAGGAACGGCGCCATGCCGCGGTCGTCGTCCAGCACGCCGAAGCCGCCCGCCCACCAGTGGCTCTTCTGGTTGATGTCGGCCCCGGCCTGGAGCAGGGCGTCGATCATGTCGCGATTGGTGTAGGGCACGGCGGCGAGCAGTGGCGTCGCGCCGAAGTGCAGACCCGGCATCGTGTCGTTGAGCTTTGCTTTGAGCTCGGGGTAGCGCTGCAGCACCGCGCGGACGAGCCCAGCGTCGTTGGCGTGGATCGCCGCCACGAGCTCCGCCGGCGGATCGGCGCCGATCGCTTCCACATGCGCCTTCAGCTTCGCCCAACTCGCAAAGCCGTAGTCGCGCGCCAGGGCGAGCTGCGCGTCGGCGAGCTGGGGGGCTGCCGGAGCGGTCCGGGATACCAACGACCGGTACCGCTCGTGGGCTACGGGATCGCCGCTCTCGAGCTGCTCCAACAGGACCTTGGCTTGCTTTTTCAGGTGCTCGAGATCGGGATGCGGGGGTAGCCGGCGGGTCATACACTCCTCCCTTCATGGTCGCCCGTGTCCGCACAGGGGGCAGAAGAGAGGTCGAGTTGGGACAACGGTCCAGCGCAGGTGGGATAATCCCTGCCCGCGGACGGGGTGCACCCTGCAATGCACCTCCAGTGTACGGGCCTCCCCGGCAGCTGACAAGCTGAGTAGAATCGAGGCATGGTCCGTCGCATCATGCCGTTCGGGCTCTCGCTGGTTCTGTGCTCGGTCTCCTGTGGGGATCCACTGGGGGCCGACCGGGATCAACTTGCCGAGTCCCAGGCACGCTGGGGCGCGCAGGGGGTCGCTACGTACGAGTTCGACGTCCGCATCTCCTGCTTTTGCGTGGCGGCCTCGTACGGATCGGTGACCATCAGCGTCGACAATCGCCAGGTGGTCAGCGTCGTCCGGACGGACAGCGGCACCCCCGTAGACAGCCAGTATTTTCAGGGCGTCCTGACGGTGGAGCGGATGTTCGCGACGCTGCGCCATTTCCTCGACGCGAAGCCTGCGTTCTTCACCGCGAGCTACGATCGCAGATGGGGGTTTCCTACCTCGCTTGGCGTCGACCCGATCCGCAATGCGGCGGACGACGAATACGGCTTCACGGTCCTCGCGTTTCGAACCATCACTCGGTAGGCCGACTAAGCTGAAACCCGCAGGTGGTCCCTCCGTAGGGTAAGCCGCTCCCAAGGACACCTATGCGCATGGACGACGAAGCCGTGTTCTTTACCGTTTTCGGTGCCGCGCTGGCCGGCGCCGTGCTGTTCGGCGCCGCATGGTGGCGGGCGCGCACTCGCTTGAACCAGCTGGAAGACCGGCTCGCGGCATCGCTCGGCTCTCGCGATGCTGGTGACTCCAGCGACGTGCAGGACCGTGTTGCGGAGCTCGCGCAGCGCGTGGCCCAGCTTGGTCGCGGACAGGAGTTCGTGCAGCAGCTGCTCTCCGGTAAACGGCGCATCCCTGGTTCCACGCCTTCCTGACGAACTGCCCTTGCCCCACATGAGTGGGGTTCTTACTTTGCGTTCAGTAGCAATTCAACGCCCAGCTCACGAGGGTTTCTACTCGACCATGTACACGCACACCGCACTTCCCTGCGCGCCCCGGCGGGCCCGGATGTTCGTCGTCCGGAGTTCGCTGATTCGCGCGTTTGGTGGGCGTCGTGTGTCCGCCAGCGACGTGTCGAGGAGACGAGCACCCTAGAAGTCCGCGATTCCATTGTGTGATCCGGCCTTTCGGGTGCTCCGCGAGAACCCGAAAGGCCGTTTCGTTTGCCATCACTTCTGAGGATCACGCAGATGGAAGCTCAACTGCAGCGACACAACCAGGCGATCGTCGAGCGCTACCTCGAGCAGCCGACCAGGCTCCCGGCGGACCTCCGCCGCCAGATGGAGGCGCAGTGGGACGGCGCGCCCGTGCAGCTCTACGCCTTGGCCGATCTCGATCACTCGCATCAGCTGGCTGAGACGTGGGTGCTGCTCGGTCCCACGCACCTCGCCACCGCACGCCGGTCGGGCGAGCGCTGGGAGGTCGAGAGCGTGTGGCGCTCCCGCGTGCAGGGGGTGGTCGAGGCTCCTGGGCTCTCGGCGACCACGCTGACGGTGCTGGGGCGTCCCGGCGATCCGGCGCTCGTCGTGGCGCGCTTCAGCCATCGCCAGCGGCGCGCGTTCGAGAATCTCAAGTTCGTGCTCGAGGAAGCGCTCGAGGGGCGCCGCATTACGCCCGGAGACGGCGACGGCGAGTACGCCGACGCCGTCGCGCGTCCGGTGCGGGACGCCCAGGCGCTCGTGGCGGGACAGCGGGTGGCGGTGATCCGCCGCCTGCTCGGCTACCTCCTGCCGTACCGTCGCCGGCTCGCGGTCGGTATGGCGGCGGCCGCCATCATCACGCTCGTGAGTCTCGTGCCGCCGTATCTCGCGGGGTACCTGATCGACCGCGTGATCCGGCCGGCGCAGGAGGGGATCGTCCCGGCGGCGCGAGCGGGGATGATCGCCGCGATCGCGATCGCGGCGATGGCGCTCGTGTACCTGATCAAGTCGGCGGCGGCGATCGTGCGGCTCCGGCTGATGGCGATTCTCGGGGAGTGGGTCGCGCGCGACTTGCGGGCCGAGCTGTACGAGCACATCCAGCGGCTCAGCCTCGCGTTCTTCTCGCGCAAGAAGACGGGGAGCCTGATCACACGCGTGTCGTCGGACACCGACCGGTTGTGGGACTTCGTGGCGTTCGGCGTGGTCGACGTGTCGCTCTCGGTCGTGATGCTTGCGGGATTGTCGGCGGTGCTGCTGACGCTCGACTGGCGGCTCGGGCTCGTGATGACGCTGCCGGTGCCGGTGCTGTGCTGGCTCATCTACCGGCACGGCGAGGTGTTGAACCGGCGCTTCTTGCGCGCGTGGCGCAAATGGTCGCGCATGACCGACGTGCTGTCGGATACGATTCCCGGGATCCGGGTGGTGAAGGCGTTCAACCAGGAAGACCGCGAGATCGAGCGCTTCGCGACGCGCAGCGACGACGTGACGGAGGAAGTGAACCATCTGCACCGGGTGTGGACCACGTTCTGGCCGCTCTTGACCCTGGCGGTACAGGTGACCACGGTGCTGGTGTGGGTGATCGCCGTGCCGCGGCTCCTGGGGCACGGCACGGCCTTGTCGACGGGGACGTTCATTTCGTTCCTGTTGTACACGACGATGTTCGTCGCCCCGATCGAGGTGATCGGGCAGATCGCCCGCACCATGAATCGCGCCACCACCTCGGCGCACCGGATCTTCGAGGTGATGGACACCGAGCCCGAGGTGCAGGACGGCGTGCGGCCGCTGCGGCTCGAGCCGGTGCGCGGCCGGGTGACGTTCGATCGCGTGACGTTCGCTTACGACGGCGTGCGCCAGGTCCTCAAGGGCGTGTCGTTCGACGTCCTCCCCGGGGAGTTGATCGGCCTCGTGGGCTCATCGGGCGGCGGCAAGAGCACGATCGTGAACCTGATCGCGCGCTTTTACGACGTGACGGGCGGCGCGCTGCGCATCGACGGCGTGGATATCCGGGAACTCGAGACGGGGCATTATCGGCGCCAGATCGGCATGGTGCTCCAGGAGCCGTACCTGTTCCACGGGACGGTGCTGGAGAACATCCGCTACGGTCTGCCCGAGGCGTCCCTGAGTGACGTGATCGCGGCCGCGCAGACGGCGAACGCGCACGACTTCGTGTGCAAGCTGCCGCACGGGTACGACACGGTCGTGGGAGAGCGGGGGCATACCCTCTCGGGCGGGGAGCGCCAGCGCGTGTCGATCGCGCGAGCGATCCTGCACGATCCACGAATTCTCATCCTCGACGAGGCGACGTCGAGCGTGGATACGGAGACCGAGCGGGAGATCCAGCAGGCGCTGGACCGCCTCATCGCCGGACGGACGGTGTTCGCCATCGCGCACCGGCTGTCGACGCTGCGCCGCGCCTCCCGCCTGTTCGTCATCGAGGACGGGCGGCTGGTGGAGGCGGGAACGCATCGCGAGCTCCTGGCGCGGCACGACGGGCGCTACCGCAGGTTGCATGAGATGCAGTTGCAGTTGGCTTGAACAGCGGGATCAGAGGCTCGGGATCCGGTGCCCGGTGGTACCGGACCCCGGACACCAGATACCTGAGGAGGAGGCATCATGCAGGCAACAGTTGTCAGGAAACCCGTCGCCGAACCGCAAGCGCAGCTCCGTCTCACGCACCGCGCCGACGGCCAGCTGTGGGCCACCCGCGGGGAGGAGGAGCACGCCGTGCGGGTGCGCCGGGCGTTCCCCTGGTCCGAGCCGGGGCGGTTCATTTCGTTGCGCGACGCCGCCGACCGCGAGTTTGCACTGGTCGCCGAGCCGCGAGCATTGGACGCCGAGTCGCGGGAAGCGCTGGAAGCGGCGCTCGAGGCGGCGGGGTTCGTGTTCGTCGTCACGGCCGTCACCGGGATCGAGGAAGAAGTGGAGATCCGCGCCTGGCGTGTCACGACGCGGCAGGGGGTCCGCACGTTCCAAACGCGGCTGGACGAGTGGCCGCGCCCGCTGCCGGGCGGAGGGCTGTTGATCCGGGATGTGGCGGGCGATCTGTACCGAATCGACGATCTGGCGGCGCTCGACGCGAAGAGCCGGGAGCTGCTCTGGGCGTACGTGGACTGAGGCTATCGGCTATCGGCTATCAGCTATCGGCTATCAGCCATTACCCAGAGGCAGGATGCGCATCACATTAGGGGGCCCCGTACTGGAGCCCCCTTTTGTTTGCACGGTTTGCTGTTCGGTCCCTGGCCTGTTCCACTCTGCTGGCCACCGGCTGGCTCGCGCCAGCCCGGGGACAGAACCCGGAGTATCGCTCACCTGCGGGAGTGACGTACATCTCCCAACCCGACACCGGCGGTGTCGCGCGCGCGGAGTCAGCGCTGGCAGCAGCGCCGCGGGACGTGCACCGCATCATCGCGCTGGGCGTTGCCCAGTCGGCGATTCGGCGCTACCGCGAAGCGATCGCCAGCTTCAGCCGTGGCATCACGATCGCCCCGGACTCGGGCATCCTCTACCGCTGGCGCGGGCACCGCTATCTCTCGGTGCGCCAGCTGGACAGCGCGCGCGCCGATCTCGAGCACGGCCTGCGGCTCGATTCCACGCTGTACGGGTGCTGGTACCACCTCGGCATCGTGAAGTACGTGACCGGAGATTTCGCGGGCGCGGCTGCCGCGTTCGCTCATGCGCTGCCCCTGGCGCCGGATTCGGGAGAGCGGGCGGGCTCGATCGACTGGTCGTGGATGTCGTTGATGCGTGCCGGCCGGGCGCCCGAGGCCCAGGCGGTGCTCGAGCGCAACAGCGCCGGGCCGCGTGGCGGCAATTTCTACGACACGAGGCTGCGTCTGTACCGCGGACAGATCGGTCCAGACCAGGTCGTGACGCCGACCGATACCGCGGATATCGCCCTCGCGACGTTGAGCTACGGTCTCGGCAACTGGTACCTGCTGCGCGGCGACACGGCGAACGCGAAACAGTGGTTCGAGCGCTCGGTGCGCTCCGGCGGATGGCCCGCGTTCGGATTCATAGCCTCGGAGGCTGAACTCAGACGCCTTCGCTAGGGACGCGGCGCCCGGCGCCGCGTGGTTAGGGCGCTGTCCATCGATTGTTGGTCCGTTCCACATCTGGCGCAACTTGTCGCGCATCGATCTCGATCTTTACCGGCTTCCGCGTCGTTGCCGTCACAACCGACCAGACAGTCCGCGCCCCGCGCAGCCACGTCTCGACCGGCAGTTTCACCGTGGTGGTCGAGCTATCCGCCCCGGTAAGTCGCAGCTCGACAGGAGCGACCATCTCGAGCCGGCTCGACAGAAACACCCGCGTCAGCGTCTGCGTCCCCGAGTCGCGTTGCACCACCGAATCGATCGCCTGATCGAGGTGATCGGACCGCAGGAACCAGGAGCGCCAGAACCACGACAGATCCTCGCCCAACGCGTTGTCCATGGTACGGAAGAAGTCGGCGGGCCGGGGATGCTTGTATACCCAGCGCCGCACGTATTCGCGGAAGGCATCGTCGAAGGCGTTGGAATCGACCACCTCCTCACGCAGGAAGTGCAGCGCCACGGCCGGCTTCCCATACGCATTCCACCCGCTCATCAAGCCGTTGGGTGAGCGATCCTGCGATTCCATGATCGGCGTCTCGACGCCCTTGTAGTTCTGCAGAAACGCCTGATAGGCGCGCATCGAGCCGAATTCGAGCGTCTGAATGCGGACCGTGTCAGTGGGATAGCGGGAGCGGAAGCTGAACCAGTCGATGAACGTGTTGAACCCTTCGTCCATCCACGGATAGAGTCGCTCGTCCGACCCGACCATCATCGGGAACCACTCGTGGCCGTGCTCGTGCGCCAGCGTGTAGTACAGCTCCTTCTCGTTCTCG
>DASTHG010000345.1:0-2079 GCA_035718325.1 Gemmatimonadales bacterium
CACATGCGCTGGTCGCCGGCACGAAGTCCGACCCGCTTCGCCAGGTCTTTCACCGTGAGCACCGCACTCTGCGCGACCCGGATGTCACGACTCGAACGAAGCGGCGTGTACAGAAGACTCGCTGCTCTTCGCGGGCGCACGTTCGGGCGAGGGGCTGCGGATAGCTCGCTCGCGAACCGGATTGTTCACAACCGGTTCCGGCACGAAAACGCGTGACTGTAAGTTTGTGTACTTCCTGAGAGAAGGGTAACAGTCTATTCCGGAGACATGGGTGACACTCTAGCCCTCTTCGCAAGGGAGGGGGCATGCCTTGGAAGGAGTGTCACGTCATGGATGAGCGCCTCCGCTTTGTGGCCCGGCTGCTCGACGGCGAGAAGATGGCGCCGCTCTGTGCGGAGTTCGGTATCTCCCGCAAGACCGGCTACAAGATCTTCAATCGCTACAGAGGGTGTGGGATCGAAGGCCTCACCGATCGCAGCCGTCGGCCGCAGCGGCACGCCAACCAGCTCCCGGATGCCATCGAGAAGCTGATTGTCCGGTTGAAGCGGGAGTACCCCACCTGGGGCGCGCCGAAGATCCGCGAGCGGTTGCGGCGCCACGTCCCGGCGCCCACGCAGTGTCCGGCGATCAGCACCGTCCACGCCGTGCTGGACCGGCACGGGTTGGTCGTGCGGCGCGGGAAGCCGCGGCAGCGAGCCCAAGGGACGACGCTCTCCTGGCCGGACGCCCCCAACGCCCTGTGGTGCGCCGACTTCAAGGGCGAGTTCATGCTCGCCAACCGGCGGTACTGCTATCCGCTCACCATCACCGACTTTGCCAGTCGCTACCTTCTCAGCTGTGAAGCCCTCTCGAGCACGCGGGAGGCCTTCGCCTTTGCGGTGTTTGAGCGGGCCTTCAAGGACTTCGGCTTGCCGCAGACCATTCGCACCGACAACGGGGTGCCCTTCGCGTCGCCGCACGCCCTCTACGGCCTGAGCCGCCTGGCGGTGTGGTGGCTCCGCCTCGGCATCCAGATCGAACGCATCAAGCCGGGCCACCCCGAGCAAAACGGCCGACACGAACGGATGCATCTCACGCTCAAAGGCGAGGCGACCAAGCCGGCGGCCCCGAACCTCCTGCAGCAGCAGGCCCGCCTCGACGCGTTTCTCCAGCGATATAACCACGACCGGCCACACCAGGCGCTCGCGATGAAAGTGCCAGCCGAGGTCTACACGCCCTCCTCTCGGCCGTACCGCGGGCTGTGCGAAGTCGACTACCCGCTGCACGATTGGACGGCGACGGTGACGCGCTGCGGCCGCATCTGCTGGAAACGTCACAAGATCAACGTGAGCACGGTGTTCGCCGGACAGAACGTCGGCGTGCGGCAGGTGAGCGACCGGATCTGGCTGGTGAGCTTTATGGACTACGATTTGGGGTACTTCGACGACGAGACGTGCCGGCTCGAGCCGATCGCGAATCCCTTTAGCCCGAAAGTGTTACCTATGTCCCCGGAATGATCTGTTACCTATGTCCCCGGAATAGACCCGTTTTGTATGGAGCCGGCGGTCGGACTCGAACCGACGACCTGCTGATTACGAATCAGCTGCTCTACCAACTGAGCTACGCCGGCCGGCTTTGGCGGGTTCTGTACCTGCGGCGACGGGCCGCGGCACAGAAACGCCACTATAGCACAAGCAGACACGGACGGAGGCCAACGGAACCTTCACCAACGGTACCTTCGCGGTGGCCAGGAGGAGCGCAGGAGTCCGTCGGCCGAAGGCTAGCGCCTACACCTGACGGACCGTCCGGCGTAGGCGCCGGGCTTCGCCGTGGCGACGGCGACGCCTGACCGCGACACCCGCCAACCGGAGGGCTGGCGGCCACACCAGACCATCCGGCGCATCCGCGCACCGGCAACAGGCCCCACCGTCGCCATCGCCTAATTATTTAGTTGACAACCCCGGCGGTCCCAGCGTATCGTCCGTGAGTTCCGAAGGATTTAGGAGATAGGGAAGGATGCCCCGACCCCGCTCGCCGACGCTCACCGACGCCGAACTCCGGCTGATGAACGCCCTCTGGGACGCCGGCGCGGCGACGGTG
>DASTHG010000346.1:0-3272 GCA_035718325.1 Gemmatimonadales bacterium
TCGGAGTCTCGGTGTTCACCGCCGTGCTCGTGCTCGGCGTGGCGGCGCTCAGCGGGCTCGCCGCTGCGGCGCTGCCCGCGATTCGCGCCGTGCGGCTCCCGATCGTCACCGGTCTGCGGACCATCGGTTAGCCGATGAAAATCCCGTTCTCCTACATCTGGCGTAGTCTCTGGGCGCGGCGGCTCACCACCGTGCTCACGCTCTCGGGCCTCACCCTCGTCGTGTTCGTATTCGCGGGCGTGCTGATGCTGGCGCAGGGCCTCCAGAATACGCTGGTCGACACCGGCGCCACGGACAACGTGATCGTGCTGCGCAAGTCCGCCGGCAGCGAGCTGGTGAGCCAGGTGGACCGCAACACCGCCGAGATCCTGGAGACCGCCCCTGAAGTCGCCCCGGCGGCCGACGGCCGGCCCCTGATGGCGCGTGAAGTGAATCTCGTCATCAACCTGAACAAGAAGGGCAGCCACTCGATGGGGAACATCACCGTGCGGGGGACGTCGCCGCACGGCGTGGAGCTGCGCCAGTTGGTCCACGTCACGCAGGGTCGCATGTTCACGTTCGGGACGCACGAGATTGTCGTCGGGCACAGCATCGCGACGAAGTTCGACGGTATCGCCCTCGGCGCCATCGTCCCGTTCGGTGGCGACAAGTGGACTGTCGTCGGCGAGTTCGACGCCGGCGGCACGGGCTTCGATTCGGAAATCTGGGCTGATGCCGACCAGGTGATGCAGGCCTTTGGGCGCCCGAATACGTATTCCTCATTGACACTCAGATTGCGCGATCCCGGTCAGTTCGCCGCGCTGCAGGCGCGGCTCAGCGCCGATCCGCGGACACAATACATCGAGCCCAAGCGGGAGCGTGATTTCTACCGCGAGCAGTCCCAGAACCTGGGCGCGTTCATCAAGTACCTGGGAGTCACCATCACCGTGATCTTCTCGCTCGGCGCGATGATCGGGGCGATGATCACGATGTACGCCGCCGTAGCGAATCGTGTGGTGGAGGTCGGGACGCTCCGCGCCATCGGGTTCCGGCGTCGCAGCGTGCTTGCCGCGTTCCTGCTCGAGTCGATCCTCCTCGGTCTGGTCGGGGGAGCCGTCGGGATCGTCCTGGCGGGATTCCTTTCGTTTGCACGGGTATCGACGCTCAACTTTTCGAGCTTTTCGGAGATCGGATTCGGCTTCGCCGTGTCCCCGCAGATCATCGGCTACGCGCTGCTTTTCGCCGTGGTCATGGGGATCGTGGGGGGATTTCTACCGGCCGTGCGCGCTGCGCGGCTCAACATCGTCAACGCACTGCGCGGTGCTTGATCAGGGGCTCGACAAGGCTTTACGCGCGACGCCGGGGGTGGGGTTCAGGCTCCGGGAGCCCCACGCCTCCCCGAGTAAACTCGGGGCTCGGCGCCTGCGGCGACGCGTCTTGAAAGACGCTCGGATCCCGCCATTCATGGCGTGTCGCGACAGCGCCGAGCCGTGACTTCAGTCGCGGAACGCGGGCGTCGCCCCCGTGTCCTCGCGTCCAAGCCCACACCCGGCGTCCGCAGTTCACTGATGCTTCCTCAGAACACTAGAGTTTGAATCGAATGCGGACGCGTCGTCACCTTTATGGCCGACGTCCCGACCGTGAGGTAGTACTCGCCGCCCTTTGCCGTCGGGTTCATCACGACGACTGCCACCGACCCATCGACGTTGCGGAACGCCGTCACGAGCAACATGCTGCGGCTGGCGACGGCCATGATGCGGCGGGCGCCGGGATGGATGAACTTCGAGAAGTGGCCGATGTAGTAGTAGGAGTTGGTGTAGATCAGCTTGCCGCTGCGCGTGTCGGCGTGAATCGGCGCGAAGCAGAAATTCCCGACGTGGTTGGGGCCACCCCTCTCGTCGAGCAGCACGTTCCAGTCGGTCCAGCCTTCCGTTCCCGAATTGAAGTCGAGAATCATCGAGCGGCCGTAGGCTTCGCCGAGGCTCCAGCGTCCGTAGGCGGTCGAGTCGAAGTTCGCGGGCGTGCCCTCGGTGAAGAGCAGATGCTTGCCGGGGTAGAGGCGGTGCACCAAGGCCACGTTGTCGTACATCTGCGTACCGCCCGACCAGTCTTCGTACCAGTGATAGGCGATCCCCCAGGCATATTTCGCGGCGTCGGGGTCGTCGAAAATCGTCTTGGCGCGTTGGATGATCAGGTCGCGGTTGTGGTCCCACACCATGATGTGGACGTCCGAGAGTCCCTCCCGGACCATCGTGGGGCCGAGGTAATTCTTGAGAAAATCCCTTTCCGCTTCCGCTTGATAGGTGCACGACTCCCACGTCTGCGTCGCCATCGGCTCGTTCTGGATCGTGATGCCCCAGATCGGTACGCCGGCCTGGCGGTAGCTCTTGATGAACTTCGTGTAGTAGAGTGCCCAGGCGCGGTAATACGCCGGCAACAGCGTGCCGCCGTGCAGCATGTCGTGGTTGCTCTTCATGTACGCTGGCGGGCTCCACGGACTGGCGAACAGTGTAAGCCGGTTGCCGGTCGCCGCCATCGCCTTGCGGATGAGCGGGATGCGGTACTTGAGGTCGTGCGCGATCGAGAACGTCGCGAGCGTCGAGTCACCCTCGGTCACGTAGGTGTAACTGTCGCTCGAGAAATCGCAGCTGTTGATGTTGGTGCGCGCCAGCGTGTAGCCGATCCCACGGTCGGTGCTGTAATAGGCCTGCAGCAGCTCGTCCTGCGCCGCGGCGGGCAGCTTCGCGAACGTCTCCGCGGACGCGTCGGTCAGCGCGCCCCCGATGCCGATCAGCGTCTGGAATGTCTTGCCGGGATCGACGAAGACGTAGATCCGCCCCTCCGAGGTCGGCTCCTGCGCGGCGAACGCCAGGGTATCGGTGGGCGTGAGGCGCAGGGTGGAGCTGTCGGCGGTGGTGTAGACGACGGCGCGCTTGCCGGCGGCCGGCCACTCGAGGGGCGGCGCGGTGTTCGCGCCCCCTAAGAGGAGCAGGACGGAGCCGAGGCCCGCGAGCAGCGCGTTACGACCGGGGGGCAGCTGGCTTGGCGGCATAAATGAACTCGTAGTAGTCGCGCATTTTGAGGCCGGTCGCGGCCTCTTCGTCCGTGATGACCGTCGCGTCCCGATGCAGCTGCAGCGCACTGGCCGTCACCATACTGGTGACCGGTCCTTCGACCGTCTGTGCGATCGCTCTGGCTTTGCCTTTGCCGCTGGCGACGAGGACGAGCCGCTTGGCATCGAGAATCGTCCCCACCCCCATCGTGATCGCGTAAACGGGTACATCCTCGCGGCG
>DASTHG010000347.1:0-11869 GCA_035718325.1 Gemmatimonadales bacterium
CGCACCAACTACTATGACGTGGTGCCGTCCAACCGCCTCAACCTCGTGCTGTGGCTCGAGGCCGACCGCATGCGTTCGCTCGCGATCACGCAGGACAACTTCGAGAACCAGCGTGAAACCGTAAAGGAAGAGCGCCGGCTCCGCGTCGACAACCAGCCCTACAGCCGAGCGTTCGTGGACGGGCTGACCCTCCCCTACGACAGCACCGGCTGCTTTGCCTACGCGCATTCGACGATCGGCGATATGGCGGACTTGAACGCCGCCAAGCTGCCGGATGTGCAGGAATTCTTCAACACCTACTACGCACCCAACAACGCACGGCTCGTGATCGTGGGCGACTTCAACCCCACCGAGCTGCGCCGCCTCATCCACCAGTACTTCGCCGACATCCCGCGGCACGCGCCGCCGCCTGCCGTGACGTGCGACTACAAGATCAACCCGGGACTGATTCGGCGGGAATTCGCCGACTCACACGCCAACCTCCCGGCGGTCGTGCGGCTCTACCGCATTCCCCCGCACGACGACGCCGACACCCCGGCGCTCGAGCTGATGAACATCATCCTCGGCCAGGGCGAGAGCTCGCGGCTCAACGTGGCGATTGTGCGGCGGGCCAAGGCCGCGCTCGCGGCCGGCGCGGGAACCACCAACAACCACCGCGGCCCCGGAACGATGTTCGCGTTCGGCATCGCGAACCAGGGGATCAGCGTCGATCACGTCGACAGCCTCATCGCAGCCCAGCTGGATACGCTGCGGGTGAGCGGCATTACGGCCGAAGAGCTGACCAAGGCGAAGAACCAGCTCCGCGCCGGATTCATCCAGAATCGCGAGACGTCGCTCTCCAAAGCCGAAGAACTGCAGCATTACGCGATGTTTCACCCGAGCGTGGCAGAAATCAACACCGACCTGGACAAATTCATGGCCGTCACGAACGACGACATCCGGCGAGTCGCCGGGAAATACCTCGATCCCTCGAACGCCGTGACACTGATCATCAAACCGGCGGGAGGTGGACAATGACGGCGGTCAGGCGGTCAGGCCCGAACGGACTTCCGTGCGGTCGCGGTCGGGCGGTCGGTTTCGTCACCACCGGCCTCGCAGTGATCTGCCTGGCGTACGCCCCGACGCCGGTGTGCGCCCAGGATTCGTTCCCTCCGAAACCGCCGCCACCGGCGCCGCTCGCTCCGGTGCGGTTTCCGCCATTCCAGCAGGTGACGTTGCCGAACGGCATGACGCTGCTGGTGGTCGAGAACCACGAGCAGCCCGTGCTGTCGGTCAACCTCAGTTTCCCTGCCGGATCGATCTACGATCCGGCTGGAAAAGAAGGGACCGCCGAGCTGGTGGCGACGCTCTTGACCAAGGCCACGCCGACGCGCACCGCGGACCAGCTGGCGGCCACGATCGAGGGGGTGGGCGGCAGCATCGGCGCCTCCGCGGGCGACGACTTTCTTACCGTGTCGGCCGGGGTGCTGAGCGATCACGCCGGACTCGCGTTCGATCTGCTCGGTGATGTGGTGCGGCGCGCCACCTTCCCGACCGATGAGCTGGAGCTGGCGCGTACCCAGGCGCTCTCTTCGCTCGCTTTGGCGCTGTCACAGCCCAGCACCGTGGCCGACCGCTTCTTCCGGCGCGAGATCTACGGCCGTCATCCGTATGGACGCAGCCCCACCGAGGCTTCCTACAAGGCGATTACGCAACGAGACGTGAAGGCATTCGCGGCTAGCCGGCTGCGGCCCGGCGGTGCGCTGCTCGTGATCGCCGGAGATGCCACTCTGGCCCAGGCGCGGGCCCTCGCCACGAAGGCGTTCGGTAGTTGGACCGGGACCCCAGCCGTGGTCGCGTCGCCAGCGGTCCCGGCTCCCCGCACGGCGACTGACATTCTGCTCGTGCACCGTCCCGCCTCCGTCCAGGCCAACATCGTGCTCGGGAATACGACGTTCGGGCCGACTGATCCCTCGTTCTATGCCGCCCGACTCGCCACGCAAACCCTCGGCGGCGGTGCCGACGCCCGGCTCTTCTTGATTCTGCGGGAGCAGAAGAGCTGGACGTACGGCTCCTACGCGGAACTCGATCGCCACCGCGGCATGGGTAACTGGGCCGCGACGTTCGAAGGGCGCACCGAGGTCGCCGACAGCGCGCTGCGCGAAATGCTGCACCAGATCGACCGCATTCGTACGGAGACCATCCCAGACAGCGAGTTCAGCAACGTGAAGGGGCGGCTCATCGGCTCGTTCCCATTGACGATTGAGACGCCCGATCAGATCGCTTCCGCGGTGGCCAATGCGCGCCTGTTCGGATTGGGGAGCGACTACGTGCGCTTGTATCGCGAGCGCCTCAACGCGGTGACGGCCATCCAGGCGCGCGCCGCGGCGGCCCGCACCTATCGCCGGAACGGTCTGAGCATCATCGTCGTGGGCGACGGCGAGCAGCTCTACGATCGTCTCAAAGCGATCGCCCCGGTACGCATGGTCGACGTGGACGGCAAGGCGCTCACCCCCGCCGACCTGCATCCCAAGGCGGACGCGCCCACGCTCGATCGCACGCAGGTGGTCACGCGCGCCGACAGCTTCGAGGTGCTGGTTCAGGGCAACGCCATGGGTGGCATGACGGGCTCGACTATGGCAACCGCGGACTCGGTCACCTATACCGAGCGCACCAGCATCGCCGGCGGGGCCTTCCAGGAGAACACGACGGTGCGGTTCAACCCCGCCGATTTGACGGTTTCCCGGGTCGATAAGACGGGGAGCAGTCAAAGCTCTGCGGGCCCCCAGCCGACCGATATCCACCTCACGTACGGTGGCGGGCGGGTGAAGGGTGCCGCCACTACTCCTCAGCCAAACGGGCCGTCGCAGACGATCCAGATCGACACCACGATCGCGACCGGGACCTATGACGACAACGAGATGGCCGTGGTGTTCCCCGCCCTGCCGCTCGCCCCGGGCCAGACGTTCAACCTCGACGTCTTCGACTCCGGGAAGGGAGAGCGGAAGGTCATCCAGGTGAAGGTGTCCGATGGCGGCACGGTGATCGTTCCGGCGGGGAGCTTCGACTCGTTCAAACTCGACGTGACCGGCGGCCAGTTGCCGACGACCTTCTACGTGAGCAAGGCCAGCCCTCGCCGCATCGTGAAGATCGAGTTCGTCGGTGCGCCGTTCATCTTCCAGCTGGTCAAGTAGCCCAAAGGAGAGTGCGATGCCACGCACGTGGTGGGCGGTAGCCGCTACTCTATCTCTTGTCGCCGCGTGCGCCAGCGGCCAGGCCCGGCCGGCCGCGCAGGCCCCGGCCCCGGCGGCAGCACCGGAGTCGACGAGCGTCACCCGGGCGCAGTACCCGTCCACCTATCACCGGCATGCCAATCCGCCGGTGTTGATCCGTAACGCCACGATCATGACGGCGACCGGGCAAGTGATCGCGAACGGATCGATTCTGCTGCGCGACGGTCGCATCGTGGCGCTGGGGGCGACGGTCACCGCGCCGGCCGATGCCGCAGTGGTGGACGGCACCGGTAAGTTCGTCACCCCGGGCATCATCGACGATCACTCGCATCTCGGCGTGTACGCAGCTCCTGGTACTGACGCCGAGTCGGACGGCAACGAGGCGACGAACCCCGTCACCGCCGAAGTCTGGGCGGAGCATTCGTTCTGGCCGCAGGATCCGCAAATTCCCCTCGCCATCGCCGGCGGCATTACGACGATCCAGGCGCTCCCCGGCTCGGCGAACCTGATCGGCGGGCGCAGCGCTACGCTCAAACTGATCCCCGCCCGCACCGTGCAGGAAATGAAGTTCCCCGGTGCGCCCTACGGGCTGAAAATGGCGTGCGGCGAGAACCCCAAACGGGTGTATCGCAATCGCGGCCCGTCGACCCGCATGGGCAACATGGCGGGATACCGTGCCGCATTCATTCAGGCGGAGGGCTACCGGGAAAAGTGGGACAAGTGGAACAAGACCCATCAAGGTGACCCGCCGGCGCGCGATCTGAAGCTCGAATCGCTCGCCGAAGTGCTGCGCGGGCACATCCTGGTTCACAATCACTGCTACCGCGCCGACGAGATGGCCCAGATGCTCGATCTGGGACACGAGTTCGGCTTCAAGATCCGCTCCTTTCACCATGCCGTAGAGTCGTACAAGATCGCGGACCTTCTGGCGCGCGAGGGCACGGCGGTTTCGGTGTGGGCTGACTGGTGGGGTTTCAAGGAAGAAGCGATGGACGGGATTCACGAGAACGCCGCCCTCAATCAGCAGGCCGGCGTGCGCGTGATCATTCATTCCGACAGCCCGAGCGGCATCCAGCGGCTGAACCAGGAGGCCGGGAAAGCGATGTACGCTGGGATTCGGGCGGGCATTCCGATCACCGAGGACCAGGCGCTGCGCTGGATCACGGCCAACCCCGCCTGGGCATTGGGCATCGATTCGCTCGTAGGCACCCTCGAGCCCGGGAAGATGGCCGACGTGGTCGTGTGGTCGGCCGATCCCTTCTCGGTGTATGCGAAAGCGCTGCAGGTCTACAACGACGGGTGGCTGGTGTTCGATCGCAACGATCCGGCGCACCAGCCGCGCACCGACTTCGAGCTGGGTCAGGTCCCCACGACGGGAGAGGATCGATGATCGCGTTCCTGCTCGCTCAGACGATCGCCGTCACCGGCGGGACCGTGTACCCCGTCTCGGGGCCGAGGCTCGAGCATGCGACGGTGTTGATGCAGAACGGCAAGATCACAGCGGTGGGGACCAATGTCACGATCCCCGCCGACGCGACGCGGATCGACGCCACGGGAAAGTGGGTCACGCCCGGGTTGATCGACGGCGGCGGGCAGATGGGGCTCGTGGAGATCGGCGCCGTTCCCACGACGCGGGAAGGGTCGCTCGCGGGGGATACCATCGCCGCGGCCTTCAACGTGGCCGAGGGGGTGAACCCTGAGTCGCAAGTCATCCCCGTCACCCGCGTCGAAGGGATCACCACGACGCTCGCGACACCCGCCGGCAACCTGGTGAGCGGCCAGGCGGTGCTGCTCGACCTCGCCGGCGCGACGGTCGAAGAGATGATGGTCAAGTCACCGGTGGCGATCATCGCGGATCTGTCGGAGAACGCCAAGGACGACGCCGGCGGCACGCGCGCCGGGATCGCAGAACGCCTGCGTGGTGTGTTCCGGGACGCGCTGGAGTACGAGCGCCGCAAAACGGATTTCAACCGCGCGCAGATGCAACCGCTCGGTGCGCGCGCTGCGGATCTCGAGGCACTGTTGCCGGTACTGCACGGGCAGCTCCCGTTGATCGCGATCGCGAACCGGCGCAGCGATATCGAGACCGCGCTGCGGCTCAGCCGCGAGTTCAAGCTGCGGCTCATCCTCGCCGGGGCACAGGAAGCATGGGAGATCGCGCCCGCAATCGCCGCAGCAGGGGTCCCGGTCATCGTCGAGCCGCTGGACAACATCCCGTCCTACGACGGGCTGGGCGTGCGATACGAGAACGCGGCGCTGCTCGCCAAGGCCGGCGTGAAGATCGTGCTGATGGAGACCGACACCCACAACTCCCGCAACCTGAAGCAGCAGGCGGGCAACGCGGTGTCCTACGGATTGCCCTGGGACCAAGCGCTCCGGGCGGTCACGCTCTCATCCGCCGAGGTATTCGGGGTGGCCGATCGGTACGGGTCGCTCGATGTGGGGAAAGTGGCGAACGTCGTCGTCTGGTCCGGAGATCCGTTCGAGTTCTCCAGCGCGGCCGAACACGTCTACATCCGCGGCAAGGAGATTCCGCTGCGGAGCCGGCAGACGGAGCTGCTGGAGCGTTACAAGAAGCTGCCGCCTGCGTATTAAGACAGTAGGAGTCGGTAGGGGACGGTAGGAGACGGTAGGGGCACTATGCATAAGAGGCGGCGGGGATTGTTCACCCCTGCCGCCTCTTACCGTCTCCTACCGTCCCCTACCGTCAGCTCTTCGGATACACGCTCACCTGCAGCCGCTTCTTGTCTTTGTGCTCGAACTTCACGTGACCATTGACTACGCTGAAGAGCGAGTCGTTGGACGCGCGCCGCACGTTCGTCCCGGGATGGAACTTCGTGCCGCGCTGCATCACGATGATGCTCCCGGCCGTAACGAATTCTCCGCCAAAGCGCTTCACGCCCAGGTACTTGGGCTGGGAATCGCGGCCGTTGCGGGAGGAGCCTACGCCCTTCTTATGTGCCATGGTGTCCTCAGCCGAGCGTCACGTCGCCGATTTTCACTTCGGTGAATTGCTGGCGGTGCCCCGCGTGGCGCCGGTAGCCCGCACGTCGCGCGAACCGGAAGATCCGGATCTTCTCGCCTTTGCCGTGCCGCACGACCTCGCCCGTCACCTTGGCGCCCTTCACCACCGGCGCGCCGGTATGGACCTTCGTCCCGTCGCTCGTCAGCAGCACGCGGTCGAAGGTGACCTTCGCCCCCGGCTCGGCTGCGAGCTTCGGCACCTGAATCGTCTTCCCCGGCTCAGCCCGGAACTGCTGCCCGCCGGAGACGAAGATGGCGTACGTCATAGGCGCGGAACTCTAATCGCTGCTTGTGGTTCGGTCAAGTAGCTGCTATTGGCTACTAGCTATTGGCTAATAGCCAATAGCCAATAGCTAAGGGCCGTCATTCAAGCAACGGCATACAACTCCGTGACGTCCCGCCCGGCTGGCTTGGCCCTCATACGGAACTCGTCGAGGCGCATCATCGGGTCGTCCCGGACCTCGAGCTCCAGACCCGTCGCTTTCTCCAGCTGGCGCAGGAAGTTGGGCTCCTGCTCGAGGAGATACAGCGCCACCTCGGGGTGCAACCGCACGGCCAACTGCCGTTCTTTGTGGTCGGCCCCGGCGCGCTTGAGCGAGCGCTCCATGCGCCGCACCACCACTTCGGGGCGAAATACCCTGCCGGTTCCCGAGCAGGTGGGGCAGGCCTCGGTCATCGACTGCAGCAGCGACGGGCGCACCCGCTGGCGCGTCATCTCGATCAGCCCCAGCTCACTGACGGCGAACGCCTTGGTGCGGGCCCGATCGCGGCCAAGGTGGGTGCGCAGCTCCTGCAACACCTTGTCGCGGTTGCCGCGCGTCTCCATGTCGATGAAGTCCACTACGATGATGCCGCCGATGTCCCGCAGGCGCAGCTGCCGCGCCACCTCACGCGCCGCCTCGAGATTAGTGCGCAGAATGGTGCTTTCCGGATCTTTCTTGCCCGTGTAGCGCCCGGTGTTGACGTCGATCGAGGTAAGCGCCTCGGTGGGCTGGATGATGAGGTAGCCCCCCGTCGGCAGCTCTACCCGTTGCTGGAACAGTCCGCGGATCTCGGCCTCGATGTCGAACTTGTCGAACAACGAGCCTTCGTCCTTGAACAGGTGGACCCGCTCCTGCAGCTCGGGGTCGATTTGCGAGAGGTACGTGGCGATTTCGTTGTGCAGCTGGCGGGAATCGACGAGCAGCGAATCGACCTTATCGCTGAACAGATCGCGCACGATGCCGCGGGTGAGGCTGGTTTCCCGTTGCAGCAGCGCGGGTGGGCGGACCGAACCCGATTTGCGCTTAATTTTTTTCCACAGCCCCAGGAGATGATCGATTTCGCGCTTGCAGCGCGCTTCGGTGAGATCGTCGGCCACGGTGCGGATGATCCAGCCACCCTCGTCCTTGGGAACGAGGCGGCTAACCAGCTCTCGCAACCGGGCTCGCTGCTCGCGGCCTTCGATCTTGCGCGAGACGCCGACGCGCGAGGCGAACGGCATGTAGACGAGGAAGCGACCCGCGAGCGACACCTGCGCGGTGACGCGCGATCCCTTGGTGCTGATCGGCTCTTTGGTGACCTGCACGAGCTTCGATTCGCCGCGCTTCAACTCGTCGGCGACGTTGGGCAGGCGGCGCCGGGAGCGACCGCGCCCTCCCCCAGCGTTCCCATTCCCATCGCCTTCACCGTTCTCGTCGTCTTCATCGCCCGGCTCGGACGGATCGTCTTCGTCCTCGTCTTCCACCAGGTCCGACGCGTGCAGGAACGCGCTCTTCTCGGCCCCTATGTCGACGAAGGCGGCCTGGATGCCGGGGAGCACCGCTTCCACACGGCCGAGGTAGATGTCGCCGACGCTGCGCCGAGCATCCGGTCGATCGACCAGGAGTTCAACGAGACGGTCGTCCTCCAGGATAGCCACGCGTGTTTCGCGTGGGCTGCCGCTGATCAATATTTCGCGCTTCAAAGCAAGAACCCTCGATCCCGGGGGGCCAACAGCCTCGCGGGATCCTGATAGTGTGCCAGCAATCGCTTGTGTCTGAGGAAGTCTCTGTACGGCGGGCCGGCCGACCGGACTCGGTGCCACGCGCATCCGCGAGCATCGCGGGCAGCAGCGGCAACGCTGTTAGCATCCGGTACATGTGGTAAATGTAAGTCGGCTTGTGACTTACGTCAATATCTCGTTATTTTGTCCCGTATCCCCTTGAAGAAACTCCTGATGCTGCTCGTGCCCGCAATACTGCAAGTCCCTGTGGCGGTTGCCCAGCGCCTGCACTACCCCGAGACGCACCGAGGTACACAGGTGGACGATTACCACGGCACGGCGGTCGCCGATCCCTACCGCTGGCTGGAAGACGTGGACGCTCCGGCCACCAAAGCGTGGATCGAGGCGCAGAACGCGGTGACGTTCGCGTACCTCGGCGCGGTCCCCGCGCGGGACGCGATCCGGCGCCGACTCACCGCCGTGTGGGACTATCCGCGCTTCGGCACACCGTTCAAGAAGCATGGGGAGTATTTCTTCTACAAGAACGAGGGGCTGCAAAACCAGGCGGTGCTCTATCACCAGGCGACCCGCGACGCGACTCCTACCGTGCTGCTGGATCCCAACGCGCTGTCGGCGGACGGCACCATCGCGGTGTCGATGGCCGCAGTCTCCGAAGACGCGCGATTGCTCGCGTACGCGACGTCGGTGAGCGGCTCCGATTGGAACGACATCCATGTGCGGGACATTGCGACCGGGAAGGACCTGAACGACCACATCCGCTGGGTGAAGTTCTCCGAGATCGCGTGGTCGCACGACCAGGCGGGGTTTTTCTACAGCCGCTATCCGGCGCAGGAAAACGACAACCCGCTGCTCGCCGTGAACCGGTTCCACCGGCTCTACTACCACCGGCTCGGCACCGACCAATCGGCCGATCAGCTCATTTACCAGCGGCTCGAGCACCCCGACTGGGGGATGACCGGACACGTGACCGAGGACGGGCGCTATCTCGTGATCAGCCTGTGGCTCGGGACCGACCGCAGGAACCGGGTGTACGTCGCCGACCTGCAGGACCCGCTGCACCCCGAGCTGACGGCAGCGCCGCTCCGGTTACTCGATGACTTCGACGCCCACTACAGCTTCATCGCCAATGACGGCCCGCTGTTCTATTTTCGCACCGACCTCGATGCACCGCGGGGCCGAGTCATCGCCATCGATCTGGCGCACCCGGAGCGCAGCTCCTGGCGCGCGATCATCCCGCAGTCTCCGGACGTGATGGAGAACGTAGTCCTGGCGCACCGCACGTTCGTGACGACGTATCTCCACGACGCGCATTCCCGCATTGCCTTGTTCACGGTGGATGGAGCACCTGCAGGGGAGATTCCGCTGCCGTCCCTCGGCACTGCCGCGGAGCTCTCGGTCGAGTCGGCGCGCGACCAGGAGTTGTTCTTCTCGTTCACGTCCTATCTCGCCCCTACGACCGTGTTCCGGTACGAGTTTCCAACGGGGAGGACCGAGGTGTTTCAGGCCCCGCGCCTCGATTTCGACGCCGGCCACTACATCACCGAGCAAGTGTTCTACACGAGTCGGGACGGCACCCGCATCCCGATGTTCATCACGCATCGGCGCGACCTGGTGCGCGATGGATCGCACCCGACCTACCTCTACGGCTACGGCGGGTTCGACATCAACCTCACTCCCGCTTTTTCTCCCGGCGTGCTCGTGTGGCTCGAGATGGGAGGCGTGTTTGCGGTGCCGAACCTGCGCGGCGGTGGGGAGTACGGCGAGGCGTGGCACGAAGCGGGGATGCATGAGAAGAAACAGAACGTCTTCGATGACTTCATCGCCGCAGCGGAGTATCTCATCCGCGAGCGCTATACATCCACGCCGAAGCTCGCGATCGGCGGAGGATCGAACGGTGGCCTCCTCGTTGGGGCGGTGATGACGCAGCGTCCCGACTTGTTCGGCGCGGCGCTGCCGGCGGTCGGGGTGATGGACATGCTGCGCTTCCATCAATTCACCATCGGGTGGGCCTGGGTGACCGAATATGGCTCGGCCGACAGTGCCGACCAATTCCCCTATCTCTACGCCTATTCACCCCTGCACCAGCTGCGCCGTGGCACGGCGTACCCGGCCACGCTGGTGACCACCGCCGATCACGACGACCGCGTCGTCCCGGGGCATTCGTTCAAGTTCATCGCGGCGTTGCAGGCGGCCCAGGCGGGAGACCGGCCGGTGTTGATCCGCGTCGAAACCAGAGCGGGCCATGGCGCCGGCAAGCCGACGGTAAAGCTCATCGACGAAGCCGCGGACCGCTGGGCGTTCCTGGTGCGCGTCCTCGACATCCATCCCGTTCTTCCCTAGCCCAGCCGGAGATCTTCATGGCCAAGGTTGCCTGCTCGCTTTGCGGAAACCAGGTCGAAGCCCGCACGCTGTTCTCGGGACAGAAGCTCGAGCTGCCGCTGTTCGATCTCATCAAGCGCGACCGTCCCGATTGGGCGGGGACGCGCGGGATCTGTACCAACTGCCATGACCAATACCGGGCGAAAAAGCTGCTGGGGTACCTCGAAGCGGAGTACGACAAGATTTCGGAGATGGAAAAGGCGGTAGTCACGAAGATCGCGCGCCGCGGGCGCGTCAGCCGCCTCGTGGAAAAGCAATACGAATCACAAATGACTTTCGGGGAGCACGTCGCCGACAAGGTGGCCCAGTTCGGGGGCAGCTGGACGTTCATTATGATCTTCGGCGCGATCCTGCTGATCTGGATGGCCGTCAACACCTGGCTGCTGGTGCGCCATCCGTTCGACCCGTATCCGTTCATCCTCTTGAATCTCGTGCTGTCGACCATCGCGGCGCTCCAGGCTCCGGTGATCATGATGAGCCAGAACCGCCAGGCGGAAAAGGACCGCATGCAGGCCACACAGGACTACCAGATCAACCTGATGGCCGAGATGGAGATTCGCGACCTGCACGACAAACTGGACGGGCTCCGCAACCGGCAGTGGCACGAGCTGTGGCACCTGCAGCAACGTCAGATCGAGCTGCTCGAGTACCTGCACCGCGAGATCGCCCATCCCGAGGACCACACGGCGGAGCCGGGGCCATACCGGCCACCGGAGCTGTGACGGGGAGCTAGTCGATCAAGTCGCCGAGCAGCTGCCGCGCGATCACGATGCGCTGAATCTCGCTCGTGCCTTCGCCGATCTCGCAGATCTTGGCGTCGCGCATCATCCGCTCTACCGGATACTCGGTCGTATAACCGTAGCCGCCGTGCAGCTGCACCGCCTTCGTCGTCGCCCGCATGGCGAGCTCGGAGGCGTACAGTTTGGCCATGGCCGCTTCTTTCTTGTACGGCTCGCCGCGTTGTTTCAGCCAGGCCGCGTGGAACACGAGGTGCCTGGCGGCCTCCACCTCGGTCGCCATGTCGGCAAGGGCGAAGTGCACCCCCTGGAAGCTCGCGATTGGACGGCCGAACTGCTTGCGCTGCGCCGTGTAGGTGAGGCACTCCTCGAGTGCCCCTTCGGCGATCCCCAGCGCCAGCGCCCCGATCCCGATACGGCCGCCGTCCAACGTCTGCAGCATCTGCCGGAACCCGTTACCGCGCGGGCCCAGCAGGTTCTCTTTCGGCACGAGGGCATCCTCGAACACCAGCTCGCGCGTGTCCGAGGCGCGC
>DASTHG010000348.1:0-5514 GCA_035718325.1 Gemmatimonadales bacterium
AATCGAATCTCACGCAGAGTTTCTGCGTCGGGTGACGTTGGATGAGAAGCTGGTGGAGGCGCTGCAGGACGATTACACCAAGGCGCCGCTCACCGACGCCGAGCGTGTGATGGTCGAGTACGTCGTGCAGCTCACGAAGGACGCGACGCGAATCGGACCGGAGTACCACCAGCGGCTCCGGGCGGTGGGGTTCGACGATACCGGTATTCTGCAGATCACGCTGATTGCCTGCTGGTTCAACTACATCAACCGCGTCGCCGACGCGCTGGGCGTGGGCCGAGACTAACGGACCTCCGCTCCACCGCGCCGATTGTCGACCACGAATCGGTCACGAGCCGGCATCACGACGCGCGGTAGCGTCTGCGCGTTGACGACCGCGGTGTCCGTGATGATCTCGTTGCGCCACAGCAGGAATGCGACCGCACGGTAGACATCGTCGGGGGAAAGCGACCCCGGCGCATTGAGCGGCATGGCGCGATGGATGTAGTCGTAGAGCGTCGTCGCGTACGGCCAGTAGTTCCCCACGGTGCGCACGAGCGACGGATCCTTCCCGAACGGGAATCCCTGCCGCGGCTCGCGGCCCACCAATGGCTCGGCCGGCCCTTCCGTGCCGGTCGGCCCGTGACACATCGCGCACTTCTGCCGGTAGAGCACGGCTCCCTGCGCGGCTGTCCCGCTTCCCGGGGGGAGGCCCGTCCCATCCGGAGCGATCGCGATGTCCCAGGCCTTGATCTCATCCGCTGTCGCCGGACGCCCAAACGGCAAGACCGGAGCGTCAACCCCGTGGGCTGACCCCGGGGCGGCGCCCCGGGGCTCACCACTATGACCACACGCTGCGTTGAATATCGTCGCGACAAGCACGAGGCGCCGCATTCAGCCTTCGAGCCCGAACACGACGCTGCCGTCCCGCCGCACGCGCCACGAGCGGATGTGATTGAAATGGTAGAACGTGCCCAGGCCGCGCACCGCCCGCAGCTCTGATAGCGTGGGTTGGACATATCCCGTCTCGTCCACGGCGCGGCTCATGATCAACGATTCCTTCCCGTCCCAGTTCCACAGGTACCGGAAGCGCGTATGGCAGCGCGACAGCACGGGGAGCTGTAACGCGGCGGGTGCCCACTCCCGTCCGCCGTCGGTGCTGATCTCGACGCGCCGAATCATCCCCCGGCCGCTCCAGGCGATGCCGCTGATCTCCCACCATCCTGCGCCCGGGAGCGTCACCGGGTAGGCGGGGAAGGTGATGATCGACTTCGCGTCCATCACGAAGCTGAACTGGCGTGCGGTGCCGTCCGCGAGCGGATCGGTGTACTTCGACGTCTCTTCCCGCGTCATGAACGGGTGGTCGGCAACTTCGATGCGGCGCAGCCATTTCACGTTGCTGTTGCCTTCCCACCCCGGCAGCAGCAGGCGGGCGGGATACCCCTGCTCGGGGCGCAGCGGCTCGCCGTTCTGCCCGTACGCGATGAGCGCGTCGTCCCACCCCTTTTCGATCGGGATGCTGCGCGCCATGACGGCGGCGTCCTCGCCCTCGGCAAGAAACCAGGTGGCGCCGGGTTTGACGCCGACGGCGCGGAACAGCGTGGCCAGCGGCACCCCGGTCCATTCGCTGGTGCTCGTGAGACCGTCGATCTGCTGCGGCGACAGGTCGGGCCGGATGTTGCGGTAGCTCGCGCCGCCGTTGCCGGAGCACTCGAGGAAGTGCAGCGCCGACACGGCGGGGAAGCGGCGCAGCGCCGCAAGGTCGAACACCATCGGCCGCTCGACCATTCCGTGGATGAGCAGCTTGTAGCGCTGCGGGTCGATGGCGGGGACGCCGGCATGATGCCGCTCGAAATGCAGGTCGGCGGGCGTGACGATGCCATACAGGTCTTGCAGCGGCGTGAGCGAGACGCCCTGGTTGCCGCCCAGGGGCAGGCGCCGCGGACGCTCGAACGGCGAACGCTCGCCCAGCACGCTCGTGGGCGCGCCGGGGACCTTCGTCGGATCGGCGGGTACAGCGGGCGTTCCACTCTGGTTCCGCAACCGGGCGAGCTGCTGCTGCAGCGTCCCGGCCCCGAGGGCGCCGGCCGCCCCGGCCAAGAGCGAGCGGCGGGAAATTGGGACGTCGGTCATGGTGATCTCAAGTTATGCGTCGCGTCGGAGCGTGGCATCTGGCCTCTGAGCGGCCGTGCCTGTAGTCTCACTGGTGAACTCCTAGGAAGGTGTGATGACCCGACTCCATGTTCTGGCCGCGTTCTCGGTGACCCTGGCAGCGTGCTCGCTCGACGTCGCCCCGCTCCAAACGCCCAAACTGGTCCTGACCCCCGTCCTCGACAGCGTGTTCGTCGGCGACCTGCTGGTGAAGCGGCAGGTCACCTACTTCGACGACCACGGCAATACCGGGGACCCCGGCGTCGTGACGTGGTCGACGACTGATACCTCGGTGATCTCCGTCGACGCCACTACGGGGCGGATCACGGGGCACGGTGCGGGCACAGCCGCCTTATTCGCCGATGCCCAAAACGGGACCGTCCAGGGCTTCGCCGTGATCGTCGTTTCGCCAGCGCTCAAAGCGACCCTGCTGGTCGACACCATCATGATGATGCCGGGGGATACGTTCCGGGTCCCGGTCGAGGTGCTCCACAAGGCCCCTGGCTCACCCACGGTCTGGTTTACTCCGGTGGCGAACGCGACCGCAACGGTCGATTCGGCGACGGGTTTGATCACGGCGAATGCCGTCGGCGGGCCCGTGGCCGTGACGTTGCACGCGGCGCTCGCGCCCGACACGATCAGCGACGGCGGCACTGTCGAGGTGTTGCAGTTGTCGGACACGCTCGGCGGCTCGGCTTACTACACCATGTTCGGGAGCGCGCAACGCGCGCGGCGTGTCGCGGTACGGGGATCGATCTACCCGCGCAACGGTGGGGCGCAGACGTTCCGCCTCAGCTTCACGACCGTCTCCGGTGCGATCACGACCGAAGAGGCCGACATGGTGCTCCGTACGCCACCAGCCGGGCCCGGTGTATCCCCGATCGACTCGCTCGGCGTGCAGGAGTCGGCGAGCCAAACGCTCGATCCGTATTGCAGCCCGCCCCGCGACTGGGGCCAGTGGTTCACGTTGCTCCGGGGCGCCCGGCTCGACGCGGTGTCCCGCCAGGGGGGCAGCCTCACGATCGAGCAGATCGCGGTCGTACCGCACGGGCTCGCGGTGAGCGGGTCCTTCTACCTGCCGGTGCAGCGCACCGACCGCCTCGATGATCCCACGGGCCTGCTGCCGATTCGCGGGATGTTCGTGGCTCCCGTGATCACTGCCGCGGCGAACTGCCACTAGATGTGGCCGTTCGTGTTGAGCGTGCTCGTGGCGGGTCCTGGGCCGGCCTGCCGCAGCTGTCACCAGCCAATCGTCGACAGCTTCGTGCACACCGCGCACCAGCGCACCTCGAGCGCGGCAGGGCCGGGGACGATCCTCGGGGACTTTTCGCCGGGGCGTAACCTGCTGCACACGCGGACGCCGGGCATCGGCTTCACGATGGAGCGCCGTGCCGACGGGTTTTACCAGACGGGGTGGGACTCCACCAGCCGCGGCGCCCGCACGGAGCGTATCGATCTCGTCATCGGATCGGGGCGCCGCGGTCAGTCGTACCTCTACTGGAGAAGCGGCCTCCTCTTCGAGCTGCCCGTGTCGTACTTGACGGGAGCTCGGCGCTGGATCAACAGTCCGGGGTACGTCGACGGCCAGATCGATTTCAACCGGCTCATTGAACCGCGCTGCCTCGAATGTCACGCCACCTCGTTCACGATGGCCGCCGATCGCCGCGTGCGCCGCTACTCCGAGAACTACGTGCTCGGCGTCCAATGCCAGAAGTGTCACGGCGACGCGCGCAAGCACATCGCCTACCAGGCCGCCCACCCCGAGGACACGACGGCGCAGTTCATCTTCAACCCTCGCACGGCGACGCGCGACCGGCAGATCGACGTCTGCGCGCTCTGCCACTCGGGCGGGCGGGATGAAAAGCGGCCGGCGTTTTCGTTCCGTCCGGGCGACAGCCTGGACGCATTCCTCAGGCCCGAGGCGGGGAAGGACGTGGTCCCAGACGTCCACGGCAATCAAGTCGCGCTGCTGCGCCGCTCCAAGTGCTTCCAGTCGAGTCCCGGCATGTCCTGCAGCACCTGTCACGACGTGCATCAGGTGCAGCGGGATGTGGCGGCGTTCGTACCGCACTGCCAGCAGTGCCACGACGTCACCCAGCACCCCGGAGCGGACTCGATCGGCGCGCGTCTGACCACGGCGGCCTGTATCGATTGCCACATGCCGAACCGCCGCTCGGCGGCGATCCGCATCAATACCGCATCGTCGCCGTCGTCGCTGTCGTTCCGCAGCCACCAGATCGCCGTGTACAAGGACGTCGCCGTCGAGGTGCTGCAATCGCATCCCTGAGCCTTGTGCGCGCAGGAGGAATGGCGCTGCTGCTGGTGCGGGCGGCAGCGGCGCAGACGCCGCACCTCGGGACGATCGACTTTCCCAATTCGGGAGCGGCCGCGGCGCAGCCCGCGTTCATCCGCGGGGTGCTGCTGCTGCACAGCTTCGAGTACGGACCTGCGGCGGCCGCGTTCCAGGAGGCCGAACGCCTCGACCCGGAGTTCGCGATGGCGTATTGGGGCGAGGCACTGACTTACACACACCCCGTCTGGGATCAACAGGACGTCAATGCGGGCCGAGCCACGTTACAGCGGCTCGGCCCCACTCCGGCGGCACGGCGGGCCAGGGCTCCAACAGCGCGCGAGCAGGCCTATCTCGATGCGGTCGAAACGCTCTACGGCAGAGGCTCGAAGGCCGCGCGAGATACGGCGTATTCGCGGGCGATGGGCCGGCTCGTCGCCCGGTTCCCGCAGGATCTGGATGCCAAGGTGTTCTACGCGGCGTCGCTCCTGGGCCTCAATCAGGGCGACCGCGACACCGTGACCTACCTGCGGGCTGCCAAGATCCTCGAGCAAGTGTTCCGTGCCGCTCCCGCCCACCCCGGCGCCGCACATCTGCTCATTCATTGTTATGACGATCCTGCCCACGCGCGGCTCGGCCTCGCCGCCGCCCGGGCGTATGCGACGATCGCCCCCGACGCCCCGCACGCCCACCACATGACGACCCACATCTTCCTGGCGCTGGGGATGTGGGACGATGTCGTCTCCCAGAACGAAATCGCCGCGGGACCCGACCGAGCGTCGTGGACGCCGACGCACTACACCTACTGGCTCGGATACGGGTACCTGCAGCAGGGGCGGTACGAAGAAGCATTGCGACACCTCGACCTCGTGCATCGCAACATGGCGATGGGACACGGCAACGTTCCCGCGCTCCTGGTCGAGATGTGCGGTGACTACATCGTCACGACGGAGCGGTGGGACAGCCCGTGCCTCGGCTGGAACGACGTCGATCTGTCGGGGATGCGCACGCGCGACAAGGCACTCGGCGCTTTCCTCACCGGCTACACGGCGCTCAAGCGCGGTGATCGCACGACCGCCGAACGACAGCTTGCA
>DASTHG010000349.1:0-4807 GCA_035718325.1 Gemmatimonadales bacterium
GTCGTGTGAGGGGGAATGCCTCATCTCTCGAAGGATTTCTGCCAGCGGGTCGCGTTGAACGCGAATAGTTCTACCACACAACCCGGACAAGAGGCGGTCAGCGGAACCTCCCTTCCCCGGCGCGCGTTCTCCACCACAGAACGCGCTGATCCGAGACACCCGGACGGGAGCGATCGCGCTGAACTGGGAGGAGGACGGGATGCGGATGCCGATGACGCTCGCAGTCACCATCGCGCTGGCGGGAGGGCTGGCCTGCAACGACAGTCAGGGACCAGGTGGAGGCGGGGGGGGCGGGGGCGGGGGCGGCACACCGCCCGTATTCTTGAAAGACGTCGACGTCGCCAGCCTCCCGTCGCCCTACTACCACTTCGCATACGATTCCGCCGGGCGGATCACAAGCGTGTCTTTCGCTTCCGCGTTCTTCAGCTATGACGTGCTGTATCAGGGCGACCGGATCACGGAGCTGCGCAACAACGCCCTCGGCAACACCGATCGGCTGGTGTACGTCTACGATGCCGCCGGACGCGTGGGCACGGTCAAGTACGTCGATGCACAGGATTCCGTCTTCGCGCGGGTGCGGCTCATCTACGACGGGGACCGGCTCAGCCGTCTCGACCGCGAGCGGAAGCTGCAAGGGGTCTTCACGCTGGAGAAGACGTTGTCGTTCTCCTACGACACGGACGGTAACGTGCAGGAGATCGTGGACCATCGACCGGTACTGAACGGCCAGCCGGAAACCACGACGGTAGACCATTTCGAGCAGTACGACGGCAACGTCAACGTGGACGCGTTCGGGCTGATCCACAATGACTTCTTCGATCATGTCGTGCTGCTGCCGAACGTGCAGCTACAGAAGGGGAACCCGGCGCGCGAAACGTTCACGACGGGCAACGTGAACTACCGCTTCGATTACACGTACACCTACGATGGGCAGAAGCGGCCGCTCGTGAAGGGAGGCACGGCGACGGTCCTCTCCGGGCCCGACTCGGGACGGGTCATCCCGCTGCACACCGGGTTCTCTTACTACTGAGCCCTCAGCGCGTCTGCGCTACCTCGTAGAGGTAGTCGACGTACGACCGCACTGCCCCGTCGATCCCCTGCAGCTTCGGGTTCGTTGAGTCGATGACGTAGTACTCGTCCGGCGCATGCGCGCCGCTGCCATGACCGAGGCCGAAATGGCCCGCCGCGAGCCGCAGTGGATCGCCCGTGAACACATAGCCCGGCCACGAGCCGGCGTTGCGTGGCAGCAACGTCGGCTGAATCTGGGCCCGCGCGTAGACCGCCTGCTGCGCGCGAATCACCATGGCGTCGCGCGGCGTGCTCGTGGGATCGTAGCCGCCCGTCATGTTGACCTCGATATCGGCGAACCCACGTTTGGCGAGGTGGGCCTTGAGCGCGGCGAGCGCCTCGGCGGCCGTCATGTCGGGGACGAGCCGCAGATCGAGCTTCGCCACCGCGCGATGCGGCAAAATTGTCTTGCCACCGACGCCGGTGTACCCGCCGACCAGCCCCTCGATGTTCACCGTGGGCCGCGACATCAGCATCTCCAGCGCCTCCGCCCAACCGGCATCGTGGACCCAGTGGTCCACACCGAGCTGCTTCTTCGCCGTCGCTTCGTCGAGGTGCGCCGCCGCGGCCGCGATCATGGCTTTCTCGTCGGCGGAGAGCGCCCGCGCCTTGTCCGCGAAATTGTCGATTGCGGGATCGTTGCCGTCCGCCGAGACGAGCGTGCCGAGCGCCTGCACCAGGTGCCAGGCGGGACTGTCGACACGGGCCTTGTTGCTCGAGTGAATGTCCTGGCGCGGCCCGCGGCCCCATTTCTCGCCGCTCGAGACGAGCTCGCACTCGATCACGCCTTTGGCGCCGAGCGTGATCGTGACTGAGCCGTCGAGGCCCTGCGCCGCCGTGGGCATGAAAATGCCGGCGCAGCGCTGCAGAGCAGCCTGCACCTCGGGGCGCTGCACGATCTGGGGAAAGTGCGGTGAGCCGATCTCTTCCTCCCCCTCCGCCACCATCACCAGGTTCACCGGGATCTTCTTGCCGGCTCCGCGAATCGCGTGCAGGGCCGCGAGAAAGGTGGCTTCGGGACCCTTCTGGTTCACGGCCCCGCGCCCGACCAGGACCTTGCCGAGGCCGGCTTTGTCGACGAGCGCCGCATCGAATGGAGGGGACGACCACTCTGAGGGATCGACCTGCTTCACGTCGTACATGTAGTAGAGGCCCAGCGTGCGCGGCGCGCCCGCGTCGAGCGTCGCGAAGATGCCGGGCTGGCCGTCGGACGGGATCTTCGAAACCTGCTGGAAGCCTGCCTCGCCGAGCATCCGCATCGTCAGCTCGCACCCTTCGGTCATACCGCGGTTTTCGGCGGCGATCGACGGTTGTTTGATCCAGGTCTGCAAGCGCTGCACCGCTTCGTCGTGGCGGCGAGTGATTTCGGTGTAGACGGCGGTGAGATCGGGCGGCTGCTTCCCTAGCCGGGGCGGCACGGTGACGGCGGCGGCCACAGCGGAGGACTCTTGCAGGAACGTGCGGCGATCGATGCGGCGGGACTTGCGACTCATGGCGGCCTCACGGCTTGACGGTGCCCCGCAAGATCGTCATCCTTGGGACGTGCGCCAGGGGCGCCCGCGGGTCCGCGCGAAGGACTGAGTCCACCCCGATTCACTAGTTCCCTGCACGGCTGTCTCCGTGCTGGCCGGCTTGCGGACCGCTGGCATCCAGCATGGAGGTCGTATGACAGCCAGGCAGCTGCCCCCGCGTCCCAATCTCGACCAGCTGAAGCACCAGGCCAAGGAACTGCTCGAGTCCGTGCGGCGCCACGAACCGGGTGCGCGCGCGCGCTTTCGCGCCCTGCCCGCGTTCGCATCGGCATCGGACGCGTCGCTCGAACAGGCCGCACTCGCGCTGCATGACGCGCAGTCGGTGATCGCGCGCGAGCACGGCTTCGATTCCTGGAACGCGTTACGGGAGCGCGTGGAGGAATTGACCCTCGAATTCTCAGCGGCGGTGCAACAGTTCCTCGAAGCGGCCACGGGTGAACGCGGCGATCGCGCCGAGCGAATCCTGGCGCTGCATCCGGGGATCGCGCGCGCGAACTTTCACACGGCACTCGTTCTGGGAGACACCGAACACGTCGCCGAGCTGCTCGACCGGGAGCCAGCCCTCGCGACGAAGTCCGGTGGACCGCGCGGCTGGCAGCCGATTCACTACGTCTGCTATTCCGCGATGGCACACGATTCGCCCACGCGCGCTGCCGGTCTGGCGACGATCGCCCAGCGGCTCATCGCCCTGGGGGTCGATCCCAGCACACGGTTTCCCTGGTTGCACCACAACGTGCACCGGGCGATCCTGTGGGGCGCCTCGCGCGTCGCGCGGTCGATGCCGCTCGTCCGGACGCTGCTCGATGCCGGCGCGGATCCGAATGACGGCGTGACCCTCCCGATGGCCGCGAGCGCCGGGGACATCCCCGTACTCGAGGCGCTGCTCGCCCACGGCGCGAAAGTCGATCAGGCGTGGGCTACCGACGGCTCGACCGCGCTGTACGCGATCCTCAACTGGAGTCGCACGCCGGATGGCGCGGTCTGGCTGCTCGAGCACGGTGCCGATCCCAACGCGCGCTTCGCCGAAAACGGCGAGACGCCGCTGCACGCGGTGGCACGCGCGTGGGGCGTGCCCTTGGCGGAGGCGATGCTCGCGCACGGGGCCGACATCGAGCGCCAGCGCGCCGATGGGCGGACGCCGTACGCCGTGGCCGAGCTGAACGGCAACCGCGCGGTGGCGGACTGGCTCCTGGCCCGCGGGGCGTCGTCCGAGTTGTCGGCGGTGGATCGGCTCGTTGCGGCGTGCAGCCGCGGCGATCGCGGCGCAGCCGAGGCACTGCTCCGGGAGCGCCCGGGCCTGCGCGACGAGCTCACGGAAGATCACTACATCGCGTTTCACCAGGCTGCCGAGCGTGAGGACATCCGGGCGCTCGAGGCGATGTTGGCCGCGGGCTTCGACCCGAACCGGCCCGATGCGGGGATCGGGAAAACGGTGCTGCATTCGGCCGCGATGGAAGGGCGGCTCGAGGCGGTGCGCCTGCTGTTGGCGCACGGGGCGTCCGTGACGATTCGCGACCGGGAGTTCCACGGCCAGCCGCTGATCTGGGCGGCCGAGGGATCGCGGACCGAGCACCGGGAGGGGCGGGACTTCGCCGCCGTGGGAAAGCTGCTGCTCGAGGCCGGCTCCCCCGTCGAGTGGGACTACAACGCCGAGCCGGCGGAAGGCTTGCGCGAGATTCTCTCGGCGTGGCAACGCGCCTGAACCCAGAGGAGGCGGCGATGCACAAGGGGCGGCTCGAGGCATTCAGCGACGGCGTGCTGGCGATCATCATCACGATCATGGTGCTCGAGCTGCGCCAGCCGCCCGGCGGCGACCTGGCCGCGCTCGGCGTGGCGGCACCGAAGCTCCTGATCTACCTGCTGAGCTTCGTGTTCATCGGCATCTACTGGAATAACCACCACCATATGTTGCAGGCGGCGCAGCGAGTCACGGGCGGGGCGTTGTGGGCCAACATGCACCTGCTGTTCTGGCTCTCGCTGATCCCGTTCGTGACGGATTGGATGGGCGAGCATTTCGGCGCGATCCCCGTGGCCGCATACGGTATCGTGCTGATCTCGGCGGGCGCCGCCTATTACATCCTGTCGCGCGTGCTGCTGGCGTCCCACGGCCCCACATCGCTGCTCGCGCGCGCGCTCGGTCGCGATGTCAAAGGCATTGCCTCGCTCGTCATTTACGCGGTGGCCGTGGGGGTGGCGCTCGTCGCCCC
>DASTHG010000350.1:0-3615 GCA_035718325.1 Gemmatimonadales bacterium
TCGAAGTCGAAGCGGAACCGTGCGGCGTCCCGCCCGGCAGCCGCGGCACCCACGCGCGCCGAGCGGAGCCAGGGGAGGTCGAGCGGGACGTCGGCGATCACGTGGTAGTGCGGCGTGTCCTTCGTGTAGGTCGCCGAGAGCGACGGATTCGGATAGAGCCGTGCGCCGTGCAGCAATCCCGCGGCAGCCTGGGTGTCGGCCCGGGCAAAGGCGCTGCGGGTGCCGTGGGCCAGAGCGGCGGCCACGGCGTCGTCGCGGGAGACGGGTTGTTGGCCGGCAAGAGACCCGCCCAGGAGCGCGAATCCCGCCAGCGCGCTAGGCAGGCGCATAGGGGGGCGCAACTTACCAAGTCCGCGCTGTCACTGAGCTTACACCCCAGCTGGGAACGACACGGTCACGGTCGTTCCGGTACCGACGGTCGATTGGACGTCGAGTCCGGCGCCGTGCTGATCAGCGATCCAGCGCGCGATGGCGAGGCCAAGGCCCGCGCCATCGGTGTCGCGGCGCGCGCCGTCGGAGCGGAAGAAGCGCTCGAACACACGCGGCAGGTCTTCGGCAGCAATGCCGGTACCGGTGTCGGCGATGGCGACGGTGCGGCGGCCGTCGGCGGCGTGAACGTCGAGCCGCACCTGGCCGCCCGGCGGCGTGAACTTGATCGCATTGTCGAGCAGGATGAGGAGCAAGCGGCGCACCAGGACGGGATCGCCGGTGATCGCTGCCTCCTCGAAGGTGCCGATGCCGACCGTCACCTGGTGCTGCGCGGCGAGCGAGCGAATCGATTCCACGGCGTCGGAGGCGAGGTCGTCGAGGTACACCGTCTTGCGCACGGCGGGGAGCTCGCCGGCGTCGGCCCGGGCCAGGGTGAGCAGGTCCGACACGATCGCGCCGACGCGCTCGACCTCGCGCACGACCGCGTGCAGGGTGTCGGCATCGCGACGCGGGTCGCGCTCTTCGGCCAAAGCGACTTCCGCCCGCGTGCGCAGCAGCGTGACCGGGGTGCGCAGCTCATGGGCGGCATCGGCCATGAAGCGGCGCATCTGATTCATCGACCGCTCGATCGGGGCGGTCGACTGCCGCACCAGCACGTAGCCGCCGCCGGCGACGAGCAGGAGCGCCACGAACGACGCGGCCGCGAATACCTCGATCAGCGACGCGTAGCGGCTCTCCAGCTCGACCCTGTCGGCGGCCACGGCGGCGATATAGACCCGGCCCTGCGAGCCCGTGAAGCGCTGCGCGTGCAGCCGGATTTCCCGGTCCTCCGGCTCGCTCATGTCGAGGTCGGCTTGCCCGTTGATCGCCGCGTCGCGCGCCGCCGCCTGCACCCACCCCGGCGCCTGGACGGGGATGATCGGTGTGCCGGTGGAATCGAGCAGGAAGAGCATGCGGTCGGGGATGTGCAGCTCCCCCACGGCGTCCATCACCGGTCCCTTGGCCTGCGCCCGCTCGATCTCCCGGATGCGGGCAGCGCGCTGCAGCGCGACCGTGGCACTGCGCAGCGACGCGTCGAGCTGGCGCGACAATTGGCGGCGCACGCCGAAGAAGACGCCGCCGCCGAGCAGGACAAGGATGAGGGTGAAGACGCCGCCGTACCACAGTGTGAGCTGGAACCGCAGCCGCGCGAGCGGATCGGCTCGTGGGCTCACTCGCCGAACCGATAGCCGGCGCCGCGCAGGGTCGTGATCAACTTGGGCTCGTAGTCGTCGTCGATCTTGCGCCGCAGCCGGCGGACCAGGACTTCGAGCAGATTGGCGAAGGGATCGTGATTGTCGTCCCACACGTGCGCCGTGATCGTGGTCCGGTCGAGCACGCGACCGGGGTGGCGCACGAACAGCTCGAGCAGCGTGAATTCCTTGGCCGTGAGGTCGATCGGCTTGCCGCCACGATGTACGGTACGGGCGGCCAGGTCCACCTCGAGATCGGCTACGCGGTGGACGGCCGGCGTGAGGGCGGGATGGCGGCGCGACAGCGCCTGGACGCGCGCGACCAGCTCGCGAAACGCGAATGGTTTGCTGAGGTAGTCATCGGCTCCGGCCTCGAGTCCGCGGACGCGATCGTCGACGGCGTCGAGGGCGGTGAGCATCAGCACGGGCGTGGTGCTGCCACGTTCCCGCAGCTTGCGGCACAGGTCGAACCCGGACCCGCCGGGGAGCATGACGTCGAGGATCACGACGTCGAACGCGGTCTGGCCGGACCGCTCGAGCCCCTCGCTGAACGTCACCGCAACGGTGACCTCGATCTGCATCTTGGCCAGACCGTCGCGCACCAGCCCGGCCAACTCGGCATCGTCTTCGACGATGAGAACCCGCATGTCCTCTACCTTAATGAAGTCCGCCGTCGCCGGCGAATGCCCCCAAGGGGAATCGAACCCCTGTTCCCACCTTGAAAGAGTGGTGTCCTAACCGTTAGACGATGGGGGCTTACAAAGACCTGACTACGCATGGGTGAAGACGCATCGGAAATAGCGGTAACGGGATTCGAACCCGTGTTTGAGCCTTGAGAGGGCTCCGTCCTAGTCCCCTAGACGATACCGCCGGGTGGCGCGTGCGGCGCGAGGCGAAAATATCGCTGGCCCACACGTGGCTTGGCAACAGATGCCGCGTCCCCGCAGCGCGTACACGGGCGCGCGGCTTGCAAGCCTACCGGCGTGACGATGCGATCGCACGCCACGTTGGTCGCCGGCCTGCTTGCGCTCGTCGTCTCTGGACTGAGCTGCCATGCCGGCGACTTGTTGAATGGTACGACCACCGGGAAGCCACCGGTCGCAGCCCGCCTGTTGAAGTTCACGACGCAGCCGGGCTCCGTCGCCGCCGGCGCGCCCGTTTCCACGGTGCGCATCAGCGCGCTCGACTCGAGTGGCGCCCTGGCCGCGGCATTCAGTGGCGCGATCACCGTCTCACTCGGCAGCAATCCGAGCTCTGCCACGCTCAGCGGCACACTGAACGAAACCGCGGTGAACGGTGTGGCGACGTTCGCCGACCTGGCCATCGACAAGTCCGGCACCGGGTACACGCTGCGGGCAGTCGCTTCGGGATTGAGCGATGCGACGAGCCAGGCATTCGACGTCACCTCGACCCAGCCCCCGCCGCCGCCGCCGCCGCCCGCTACCCAACTCCGGTTCACAGTGCAGCCGCCACAGGCGACGCCGGTCGGTCAGACTATACCAGCGCTGAGCGTATCGGCGCTCGACGCAACGGGGGCGGTGGTCACGACCTTCAGCGGTGCGATCACGATTGCGATCGGGACCAATCCCTCCGGCGGGACGCTCTCGGGAACGCGAACCGTCAATGCGGTGAGCGGGGTCGCGACGTTTTCGACTCTCGCGATCGACAAGGCGGGGTCCGGATATACGCTGCAGGCGACGAGCTCAGGACTCACGAGCGCCGCGAGCCAGGCATTCAGCATCACCGCCGCTCCCCCGCCACCCGCGACGCAGCTGCGCTTCACGGTGCAGCCGCAGGCGACGCCGGCCGGGCAGACGATTTCTCCCGCAGTCCAGGTCACGGCGCTCGATGCGAGCGGCGCGGTGGTCGCTTCGTTCACCAGCGCCATCACGGTGGCGATCGGCACCAATCCGGCCAGTGGGACGCTCTCGGGAACGCGGACGGTGAACGCGGT
>DASTHG010000351.1:0-4495 GCA_035718325.1 Gemmatimonadales bacterium
AGGACACCGCCGCTCTTCGCCTGCGGGATCTGACCGACTACGTGTACCAGATGATTACGAGCTGCAAGAACCGCTGACCGCGGACTTACCAGGTCGACGTCAGGATCAACGCAGCCTCAGGCTCGTTAGCGTCGCCACGCGACGTCCGTCCGATACATCAGCGACAATGTGCAGTTCAAGATCCGTCGCGCCTGGCAAGGACACGTTGTAGTTCTCGACCTCGTAAGTCGCGCCTGACGGACTGAACGAAAATTGCTGCCGAACAATCGGCTGAAACGTCTGGCCGCGGTCATCGGACCACTGTAACCAGAACTCCTGCACGCGCTGGTGTTCTGCTTCGTCGAATCGGAGCTGAATGAGTCCGATGGCCTGTGGCTCGTCGAAACGAATCAGCACCGATTGTTCGCCAGGCGTCGCCGCTCGCCATCCAGATCCGGCGCCGGGGACGAGTGCGAACTCGATTGGACGATTCGCGTCCTCGCTGGAGACCGACACTTCCGCCAGTTCCTCGACGCGAAGCCAGTTCGGTTCCGTAAACGCCGCCTGCACGTGAACCCGTTTGCGCATGGGGTAGCTTTGCTGGGGACTTGTCACCTGCATATGAACGGCCAGCACGGACAACGTATAATGGTTGCACTTCCTGCTTTCCTGAGTCCTGCGGCCATTCCGGTCACCTGCCTCTCCAAAGCCATATCCTGAGGCAGTGCTGGATGGCAAAGTCCGACCTGACCGATTATCGAACGACCTCGACCTCGAGTGCGAACGCTGTTGGATCCTCGCCGCCAACGTGTCCATCCTGCACTGCGACATCAATCGTGTCGACCGCCAAGAGTCCAGACGCGAGCAGCTATTGGCGCTGTTCTCGCTGCGGCGAGGTGTGGAATCCGGCTCGTCGCACAAGCGCGCTAGCACAGCGATGGGGACGATGATGCCGCGCACCACAGCTGCGGAGAGCAGCCGCGCGCAAACCCTTCGTGAATTGCGCGAGCTGATAGCCGCTCTTGACCGGCGAGTTCCACAGGTTGAGCGGGTCGGAGAGGTCGCAATTGCGCGGGCCGCCGCCGTCCTGAAATCGGAAGCGTTGAAGCGGATTGAAGAGCTTACATGACTGAGGTCCGCGTACCGGTGTTCATTCCTTACGCCCGATTCCTCGAAGTTCGCGCGAGACGGCTCCGCATCGCCGCAGAGCTCACGCCGCCTGATGGGCAGCCGACGAGCGTAGCGGTTTGTTCCATACGAGTCGCGGACGACGCATCGTCAGCACGCACCGTCGTGCGCATCCTCACGCCAGGCCCGGTCACAGCGGGCGTGTGATCGGCGCCAGCAGCGATTTGTGCGTCCTCGCCTGCGTGCGCAAGCGTCCGAGCGAATACACGGGCGTATACTGGCGGCGCTGCTTTTCTGAGCCTTCGGCCATTCCGGCCAGAGCCCTCACCAAAGCCTTCGCGCTTTGAGGGTCGATGCCTCTCGAATCCAAACGCGATCCCGACTTCGACGCGCGTTGGATCGCCTGGCTCGCCCGGGCGCCGCTCACGATCGTGTGGGGCGTCGGCGTTTGATCAGGGTTCTGTCGGCGGGCACAGCTGCATCGCGGCTGCACACCACGCGTCGAGCAATGCGAGAAGATGATCGTGACCGCCCGGAAGGTGCTGCGCGTGCCCGCACTCGGCGACGCATTCTTGGGGTCGAACGACTAGAGAAACAAATCGCTTGTCGTCCGTCGCTGGCCGAGACACGATCTGAACCCGCGCCTTGATCCTCGCACTGTTGCGGGACCGCTGGGCTACTGACCTTCGCTGTCCATCAGCAGATAACTAATCCGGTTCGTCGATCCGTTCGATGCGCGCGCGTAGTTGCGGGTCGTCGGGAGGATCGAACTCAATGCTCAGGATCGCGGAACACGTACGGCAGGACACCGTGACGAATCGGCCCGACACGCGAACCTCAATGTCTTTCTGCCCGCAAAGCAGGCAGCGGCGAATGCGATCCGTGCTCACCGTCGTGGGGCCTTGGAACCGATGGTCGGCGGCGGCCTGACGACATCCTTCGATCGCGTCAGTTCCTGCTGCAATCCCCAGATGTTGTCGCGGAGTTCCGTTAACGCCGCTCGTTGATCGCGAGCGCACGCCTGTTGGTTCTTCACATGTCGTACGACGGCGCGCAACAGCGGCGCGTTCACAAGACCGTTGAATTTCGTTGTGTCGGCAAAGAGTGTGTCGGCTGCGCGCGATGTGGCTTCGACGCCTGACTGCAGGTCGTCCAGATTCGCGTCGATGTTCGCCATCCGATCCTTGAGGTTCACCTGAAATCCCCTTTAGCGCATACGCCCGCGGTTGTCTGTTTCACCGCACCAATTGGGACCCGTGACCCATCGGTGGCTGCTGCCTGGTGACTCATCAGGAAACTCCCGCTTCGCTGAGTCCGCACGGGTGTCGTCGTCCATCGTCAGCCAGACCATCGATGACGCTGTGAGCTACCCCGATCGCGTCAGTTCAACGAGCGCGATGACGGGAATGTGCTGCGTCCGCGTGTCACGTTTGAGTTGTTCGGTGACATCGCCGTTGCAATCGAAATCCAGCACGATGATGTCCGGCTGCAGTCTCAGGGCTTGGTTGAGCGCCGTATCCGCGTGCGCTTCGGTGACGCGCACGCCCGCGTCGGTCAGATGCTTGATGTGCGCGGCGTACGGTAAGGCGTTGTGGACGAACAGCATTTTCGGCGGCGGTGGTCGTGTGGGTGGATTCATAGGACCATCCTTCGCGGACACAAGCGATGACACCGACTGCGTCGACGAAGCGGTCGGTCGCGCTAGTGGCTTTGGTGAGGACTGGATGCGGCCGCCAGCGCGCGACCAAAGGCGAGCAGGCTCAGGAAAGCATGTACAGCATACGCTCGATCGCGATCGTCTGCCTCAGCAGCCATGTTGATGAGGCGATACCCTGTGTGCCGCTATTCAACTGCGGCCACTGTCGTACCGGCGGCATGCTCCACCCGTGCGGTGATACACTGACTTTTTGGATCTTGCCGCGTACTGTGCCGCTCTCCAGCGTATCGAGTCGATGCTGACTCGCTCCTCCTGAGTCAAGGCTGGTTACGAGACGACATCCACCGACGTCAGTCGATGGTCAGGCCGTCGCATGCGATGGAAGGAGAGCGTCTTGCAACCACGCGTACACCTCGTCAACCCCAGCACGCAGTCGTTCGGCGTCGCCGTGATCACGCCGCGCTGGTTGTACGTGCTCGCGGCGGCGACCGGCACGCGATGGGGCGATCCGCATATCGTCGACGAAACGCTCGATCCGCTCGATCTTGACACGATTGCGCCAGGCGACGTCGTCGGCATCGGCATCCATACCGGCAACGCGCTCCGCGGCTACGAGCTCGGTCGAGCGCTCCGGACGCGCGGCGCCTGGGTCGTGTACGGCGGCATCCATGCGACGTTGTTTCCCGACGAAGCCGCGACCGAGGGTCTGGCGCATGCGGTGGTGCGCGGCGACGGCGATCTGATCTGGCCGCGCGTCGTCGAGGACTGTTTCGCGGAACGACCGTCGGCGGTGTATGACGGCGGTCGCATCGCCGGCGATCAGTTCGCCTCCGCGCGCTGGGATCTGCTGCCCGATCGGCGCTACATGTGGGCGTCGGTGCAAACCGTGCGCGGCTGCCCGAAGCATTGCTCGTTCTGCTCCGTGTGGCGCACGGACGGTCAGGAGCCGCGCCAGCGCGCGGTCGATCGAGTCGTGCGCGAAATCGTGGAGCTGCGGCGTCTGGGATTCCGGTTCGTGGCGCTCGCCGACGACAATTTCTATCCGGTCACCTTCGACGATCTGGCGCAGGCGCGACGCCGCGCCGACGCGACCCGACTGCGCGAGCTCGAAGCGCTTCGCGAGGAGCGGTTCGCATTGATGGCGCGGCTCGCCGAGCTGCCGGACGACCTGGTGTTCTACACGCAAATCACGATGGAAGCGGCGGAAGACCCCGAGTTCCTGGACGCGATGAAGCGCGCGAAGATTCTGGGCGCGCTGGTCGGTGTCGAATCGGTGACGCGGGAAGGTCTGAAAGACGTGTACAAGGGCTTCAATCTAGCCGGCGACGAGCTGGTCGCCCGCCTGCGCACGTTTCGCCGTCACGGCATCCACGTGCTCGGCTCATTCATTTTTGGCCTGCAGAGCGACACGCCGACGACGTTCGACGCCACGGTCGCGCTCGCGGAGCAGGCCGATCTGACGTTTGCGCAGTTCGTTCTGCTGACGCCGTTTCCCGGTACCGTCGATTTCGACAAGTGGGCGACGCAAGAGCAGACACGCGGCACAGCGGTTGACGGCATCCCGATCACGCAACACTGGTTGATTCCCGAAGAGCGTCGTCCGCGGCTCTACACCGCGCATCCCACGATGTCGCTGGAAGAGATTCGCGTCGGCACGCAGCGAGCGTGGGACCGCTTTTACAGCTTGCCGCAGATCTGGGAGCGGTCTCGCGCGGTCGAGACCATTCGCGC
>DASTHG010000352.1:0-4741 GCA_035718325.1 Gemmatimonadales bacterium
GCTCGACGACGTTGAGCACCGCCGCGGCAGTGACCGCGGCGTCGACGGCGTTGCCGCCGCGCTCCAGAACGGCGAGCCCCGCGGCGGTAGCAAGCGGCTGGCTGGTCGCAATCATCCCGTGAGGGGCGTACACGGTCGAACGATGGGCCATGGTCGAGGGTCGTGGTGACTGGGCCAAAAGCGAGGGCGCCGCGAGAGCGGCACTCAATACGAGAAAGTGGCGCGTCACAGGCGCTCCAGAACGGCCGCGGCGGCGGCGCTGGTCCGTGTGGTCCCACCCAAGTCCTGCGTGCGGACTCCGGCGGCGAGGGCATTCCGGACGGCCCGCTCGAGCGCGCGCGCAGCGTCCTCGTGGCCGAGCTGCTCGAGCATGAGGGCGCCGGTGAGAATGGCGGCCATGGGGTTCGCGACTCCTTTGCCGGCGAGCGGCGGTGCCGAGCCGTGCACCGGCTCGAACAGTCCGGGCCGACCAGGATGCAAGTTGGCGCTGGCCGCGAGGCCGAGACCGCCCACGAGCCCCGCGCCCAGGTCCGAGAGAATGTCGCCGTAGAGGTTGTTGGTGACGATCACCTGGAAGCGGCAGGGATCGCGCAGCATCTCGAGTGCGAGGGCGTCGACAAAGCGATGCTCCGCGGTGATCCCCGAGTGCTCGGCGGCGATGGACTTGAAGCGGTCCTGCCAGATGCGGTGGGCGGGAACGGCGTTCGACTTGTCGCTCATCGTCACGCGCGTTTTTCCGTGGATACGTGCCCACTCGAACGCGGCGCGGATGATACGGTCGACGCCCTTCGCGGTGTTGATTTCCTCGGCGATGTACTCATCGTTCGAGATCCGGCCTCTCCCGAGGTAGACGCCTTCAGTGTTCTCCCGGAAAATGACGAGGTCGATGCCTTGTGCCGCCCGCAGGGGGGACAGATCCGGGTGCAGCAGCTGCACCGGCCGGAAATTGATGTAGAGATCGAGCCGGAACCGCAGGCCGAGCAGGATGTCTCGGGCGTGCTCATTGCCGGGGACGCGCGGGTCGCCGATCGCGCCGAGGAAGATGGCGTCGACGTCATCGCGCAAATGATTGAAGGCGGAGTCGGGCAGCGTCTCGCCGGTCTTGAGATAGTGGTCGGCGGAGTAGGGAAGCTGCTCCCAGTTGAGCGAAACGCCGTCGTGGGAGGCGGCGCGTTCGATCACGGGTATCGCCGCAGCGACGACTTCCGGTCCGATGCCGTCTCCGGCGATCACGGCGATCCGGTGTTCCACGGGCGCCTACGCCGAAGGCCGATAGCCGATAGCCGATAGCGTCCTTCTCATTCGAACCCCGTCGCCCGTCCACATCCGATACAGTAGGCCCAGCCGACGTCCACCTCGCTGCCGCACGCGGGACACTTCAACTCTCCCGAAGGCGGTTGGCCGCAATGCGGGCAGAAATTGACTTTGCGGTTCGCGGGGAGTGACCCGCCGCAATAAGGGCACTGCCGCGGCGGCACCGCTTCTTCCGCGTCCGCCAGCTCGAACGCCGGGGCGCTCGGCTCGAACCCCGGCGCGTCCTCGATACTGGACCGCTCGAGGTCGGAGAACATCACCGGGGGAATCGGGTTTTCCGACGTCCAGCTGACGGGCTCGTCTTCTTCCGGATCCTCAGCGACCAGCTCCGGCTCCTCCCGCTCCCGCACCGGCTGCGGCGGAGCGTACCCGGCCGCGTCGCCGCGCAACACCCGCTCGGCGGCGAAGCGATTGATCATCACGCGGGCGTCAGGGAAATTGCGGAAAAAGGCGGTGTCCGGGTTCGTCGCGGTGACTTCCCGCTGCATCCCCTCGCGCACATCGGGCGGGTCGACCTGCACGAGGCCCCGTTCCCCAGCGAGCAGCCGCAGCACCGCCATCTCGTAGTCCTGGTGCGTCGCCACCTTCAGCCGCGACCGGTTGGAGCGGTAGGGGACGAGCCGCTCGTACAGGTCGGCGGCGGGGAAGGGAATGGCGAGCCGCGCGTCCTGCGACAGGGCCTCGACGAGGCACTCGAACAGCCGGTCCAGCTCGTCACTCATTTAACGACCACAACCCCTTTCATGAACGGATGCGGGGTGCAGTGGTAGGTGAAGGTACCTGCGTGATCGAAGCGGTGCACGAACGAAGAGTTCGGATTGATCAACTGCGAGCCCGGTTCCCCGCTGTCGAACGTGACGGTGTGTCCGAGGGGGTCGATGTTGTTCCAGCGGACTGCCTGCCCCACGGACACGACGACGGTATCGGTCGGGAACTTCATGGCCCCGATGGTGACGGTCGCGCCGAGCGGGGCGTTGACATCCCCTACCACGCTCGCCGATCTGCCACCGTGGAACCAGGGAGCGAAGCGACGCAGATGAATGGGGATGGTGAACTCGAACCCGTACAGGCGTTGCGAGCTGCCGATGGAATTACCCTGAATCGTACTCGCCGTCACGTTGCTGACCTCGAATGCGAAGGTGTGAGGCGAATTGGGGATCAGCACCTGGATGCCGGCGCTCCAGGCCGCCCGGACCGTAGGGCTGACGAACGATCCCACGTCGGCGGAAATCGCGAAGTACTGCGACAACCGGGCGACGGCGCCGCCGGCAAACGCCGCCCGGCCCTTGGAGACTCCGAGCGCCTTCGAGGCGTACCGGGCCGCGCCTTCGAGGGTGAGCGCACCGACGGTATAGTCGACGCCCAGCTCTCCATCGGCGCTCCTGGCCAGCAGGCTGTAGGCGGGGGTCACCGCAACGTGCAGACCCGGGCTCCCTTCGGGTCCACCGTATGCCCGCCAGCGGGCGAAGAGCTCGGTCTCGTTCGTTGAGGTGGCGCCGCGCCCCAGACCCACCAGGGACTTCGTCGCGAACCAGGTGCCGATCTCGACCCGGTGCGTGATTCCGGTCGCGAGCGTGAACGTCGGCGAATTCACGACGAAGTGGCCGCTCGAGGACGTCGCGGGGGAGACGTAGAAGCGGTGCAGAAAATTGAACTGCACGACGTTGGGCTCCGCCACCCAGGTCCCCGCGAGGTTGGGGGAGCGGAACAGCAGCGACTGCGCCTCGAGCGCGGGCGCGGCCACGGTGAGCACGGCCAATGCGGTAACCAAGCGCATGTGGATTCTCCTTGTCGTTAACGCCATTCGTTTACCCAGTGATCGTACTGCACGGTGGTGACGCCACCCGCGCCAAGCACCTCGATGCCGGACGGATCGCGGTACGCCTTCCGATAGAAGACGTGGGTCACGCCCGAGTTGATGATGAGCTTGGCGCACATCACGCACGGGCTCGCGCTGACGAACAGCACCTTGTCACGCACGTTGCCGGGAGCCTTCACCAGCGCATTCATCTCGGAGTGAATGCACCCGCAGCTCCCCGGCACGGCGCTGTCACACCGGTTGGCGAGTCCCCGGGCGTTGCCGTTGTAGCCGATCGCCAGGACGTTTTCGAGCAGCTGATCGGTCACCACGGTTCCGACCTGCAGCCGCACGCAGGTGGACCGCTTGGCCAGCTCCTCGGCCATCCGCATGTACACCTCGTACAGGGGAATGCGCTCCACCGGAGGCGCGGCGGCGCCGTCGACGAGCAGGTTGAGGCGGTGCGTGTTGGCCGCGACACCGTCTTTCGGGACGCTCATGCACCTCCCCATCGGGGTCGTACGCCTGATACTTCCCGCGGGCGCGCTGCTGCGCGAGCCAGGTGTCGAACCCCGACGGCACGAGGCCGTTGGAGCGCTCCTGCCGCTCGGCGGCACGCGTCGCGAGGAAGTCGGCGTACTCATTCTTGGCGACCTCGTTGTGCCCGCGCACCCACTCCCAGTCCACCACCAATCCTTCCCGTGCCTGATCGAGCTTTTGCCACAGCGGCAGGTTCTCGATCTCTCCCCCTTTGCGCCTCCAGCCCCGCGCCTTCCATCCGGGGAGCCACTCCGTGATTCCTTTCACGAGATACTCCGAATCGGAGACGTAGCGGATGCGGGCGTGCTGCCACTGCCGATGCACCCACTCGAGCGTCGCGATCGCGCCGGCCAGCGCCATGCGGTTGTTGGTGGTGGAAGGGGCGCACTCGTAGAAATCCCAACGCGCGATACTGTCGCCCGCGGGGGCCTCGATCAATGCACCGTTGCCGCCGGGACTGGGGTCGTCCCGGCGATTGCCCAGACAGCTTTCATCGGCGTGCACGAGCACGGCAGTGACGGCGCGGGCGGGCATCAGGGTTGGATGGCGACCGGCAGGTCGGTGTGCAACAGAATGTCTTCGGTGTGGGAGGCGACGCTGGCGCGGCGCTCCAGCGGCCCGCGCGGTACGTGCGCACCGGCGAACAACGCGTCGGCGTTGATCGCCCGCACGACGCGCCCCACGACGTCGCCGGTGGAGCCTTCCTCCAGGTGGGTCTGGAACGGGACGCCGAGCAGCGAGAGCTCCGCCTCCGCCTGCCCCAGAATCTGCATGCCTTCGGCGCGGTCGACGCAGGCGTGAATCACGTGCACCGTGCTGCCGGTGACGCTGGCGAAGCGTGCCGCCAGGTCCAAGGCCCTGCGGTTGCGGCCGTCGAACGCCACGGCGCAGATCTGCATCGGCGACGCGGCGCCGCCGCAGACGATCACGGTGCGCTCGGAGAGCCGGATCAGCGACGCGGCGGTGTGTCCCAGCGCCGTAGGGCCCGCGTGTTCCGTGTCGATGCCGCGCCGTCCCACCAGCACCGCATCCACGTCCTTCGCCAATTCGGCGAGAGCGACATCCGGGTCTCCCTGCTGCTGCTGCCCA
>DASTHG010000353.1:0-3102 GCA_035718325.1 Gemmatimonadales bacterium
GTGCGCGGCTGGCGGAACCACAGGCCGCGAGCAGGACGAACGGGAGGATGCGGAGTGTGCGCATGATCAATTGTGCACGACCAGCCACGAACTGGTCAACCACCGCGGCCACGCTAGCTTTCGCGCCACCCTTCATGACCGACCGCCCCGGCTTTCTGGATCCTCGCCTTACCGAGCAGCGCAATCCGCGCACCCAGCGCATCGACGTCGCCTCGAGCCTCGAGATCGTCGATCTCATCAACGCTGAGGATCAGACCGTCGCGCCGGCGGTGCACGCCGTGCGGGAGCCCATCGCCCAGGCGATCGATCTCGTCGTGCAGGCATTCGCGGCAGGCGGGCGACTCGTCTACGTCGGCGCGGGGACCTCGGGCCGCCTCGGCGTGCTCGACGCCGCGGAGTGCCCCCCCACCTTCGGCACACCCCCCGCGAGCGTGGTGGGAGTGATCGCGGGTGGGTACCCCGCGCTCATCAAGAGCGCCGAGGGCGCCGAGGACGACGTCAACGCCGGGATGGCGGCGATGGACACCGCTGAGGTGACGCCGGCCGACGTCGTCGTCGGGATCGCGGCGAGCGGCACGACGCCCTACGTGCGCGCCGCCCTGTCGCGCGCGCAGACGATCGGGGCGAAGACCGTCATCGTATCGTGCTCGCCGCCTCCCAAGCTGCTGCTCGACACCTGCGACGTCGCGATCGTGCCGATCGTCGGACCCGAGGCGCTCACCGGCTCCACGCGGATGAAGGCCGGGACCGCGACCAAGCTGGTGCTCAACACGATCAGCACCGGAGCGATGGTGCGCAGCGGCCGCGCCTACGGCAACCTCATGGTCGATTTGATGGCGTGGAGCGAGAAGCTGCGCGACCGCGGCGAGCGCATCGTGATGGAGGCGGGCGCCGTCGACCGCGAGCGCGCCCGGGCCGCGATTGCCGCTGCCGGGGGGTCGGTGAAGCTGGCGATCGTCATGGTGAAGGCTGGGGTGGACAAGGACGCGGCTGTGGTATTGCTCGAGCGGGCGGGTGGGGTGGTGCGCAAGGCGATCGGCGATCCTCCGCTCGCGCAAGCATGAATTACCTCGCCGTCGGGTTGATGTCGGGGACGTCGCTCGACGGCGTCTCGGCAGCGCTGGTGCGGTTGGAAAGCGATCCGCCGAGCGCCAGCCTCGTGTCGTTTCACCAGGAGCCCTACACCGCGACCGAGCGCGGCCAGATCATCGATGCCATCGCCCGCGGCGGCGCACGGGAGCTGTCGATCCTGCACGTGGCGCTGGGGGAGCGCTTCGCGGGCGCGGTGTTGCAGCTCCTCGCCCAGGCGAAGGCCGCGCCACGGGACGTCGCCTTCGTCGCGTCCCACGGCCAGACCGTCTGGCACGAGCCCGGCCGGGCCACGTTGCAGCTCGGCGATTCCGCCGTGCTCGCCGAGCGGACGGGCGTGCGCGTGGTGAGCGACTTTCGTGGGCGCGACGTAGCGGCGGGCGGCCAGGGCGCGCCGCTCGTGCCCCTCGCCGACGTGATGCTGTTCGGCCACCCCGAGCGGGGCCGGCTGCTGCTCAACATCGGCGGCATGGCGAACGTGACCTGGGTACCGCGGCGCGGGGAAGCGAAGGGTGCGTTGGCCTTCGACATCGGTCCCGGCGTCGCCGTGATCGACGCCGTCACCCGCACCCTCGATCCCGAGGCGCCCTACGACGTGGACGGTGAGCGCGCCCGCCACGGCCGCGTGCCGGCCAAGGCCCTCGCCGCCCTCCTCGCCGATCCGTTCTTCGACCAGGCGCCGCCGAAGAGCACCGGCCGCGAGCGCTTCGGCCAGGCTTTCGCCGATCGCGTCATTGCCCTCGCGGGGGCGGGGAATGACGCCGTCACCACCGCGACCGCCCTGACCGTCGAGGCCATCGGGCGGGCGCTGGAGCGCTGGACACCCGCGGCGCCCGAAGACGAGCTCGTGATCTCGGGCGGCGGCGCACGCAACCCGGCGCTCGTCGAACAGTTGGTCGCGCGCGTGCGCCCGCATCCCGTGCGCCGCTTTGAAGAGTTGTTCTTCGATGGTGATGCGAAAGAGGCCGTCGCGTTCGCGTTTCTGGGATTACAAACGATTCTCGGAAGACCGGGCAACTTACCCGGAGCTACTGGTGCGCGAAGCGAACGAATCCTCGGCCACATAACGCCCGCATAACCCCTACCGTCCCCTACCGTCCCCTGTTCAGATAATCCAGCACATAGCTCACTGGGACTGCCAGGATAATCCGGCCGTTCGACTCCTGTATCCCGCCGTACAGTACAGCGACGACGCGGCCGTCGTGGTCGAAGATCGGGCTTCCCGATGAGCCGGGGGCGCCATAGCCGTCGACCTGTACGACGTTGGGGAGCACTTTGCTCGCTGTACCGACGGTCAAGGTCGGGGAAGCGACCACGTCGGTACCCTGGCCTTCCATGGGAAGATCGAGTCCCAAGGGATAGCCTATGATCGCCACGGGGTCGCCGCGCTGCAGACTGTGCGGGTCGCGGTTGAGCCCCTGGACCCGCGGCGTGCCGCCCCGGATCTCCACCTTGAGGACGCCGAGGTCGGCGTCCGCAGACACGCCGACGTAGCGCCCCGGAAACCACTGCTTGCTGCCCGAGAACTTCACCGCAATGCGGCGCGGTGTCTTGTCGCCGTTCTCGCCCACGAGGACGTGCTTGTTGGTGACCAGCGTCCCCTGCGAATCGACGGCGAAGGCTGTGCCCGAAAAGCGCTCGGTCTCCGAAAACTCGACCAGGACGAGCGCGACGGCGTCCTGGTTGCGTGATGAAATAATGCGCCAATCGACCGCGCCGGCGCCGACGATGAGCTGCTGGCGCGCCTGCGCCTGCTCGAGCTGGCCGCGCAGCGTCCGCACCGTCCCGGCGTCCGAGCCGGCGTCGGCGATCTGGCGGCGCAGTCGCTCGATCTCCGCCAGCGACCCCTGCAGCTCGTCGCGCAGTCCCTTGACCGCGGAATCGGATTGCAACATCGCGCGCTGTGCCTGATCGGTGACGCTATCGGCCCAGGCGCGAATGTGGGCCAGCTCGGTCTTGCGGTCTTCCGCCCCCTTCCAGAGGACGAACAGCGCGAGCACGACGACCAGCACC
>DASTHG010000354.1:0-3668 GCA_035718325.1 Gemmatimonadales bacterium
GCAGCTCCTTGCCGCGGCGGGGCTCACCACCGGCACGTCGCTCGAGCTGTGGCGCGCGGCGGACAACGAGACCTTGGGGCGCGTGGCGCAGGCGGTGCAATCGGACCTGGCGCAGGTAGGGATCCGGGTCGAGATCGTGGCGCGCGACGCTTCGAGCCAGCGCGCCGCGGCCCGCGCCGGCAATGCCGATATGGCGATCCTCGACTGGTGGGCCGATTACCCCGACGGCGACGACTTCCTCTTTCCATTGTTCTCGAGCGCCAGCTTCGGCGCCGGCGGGAATTACGCATTCTATTCGGACCCGGTGACCGATTCGTTGTTGCTGCAGGCGCGGCATACGCAGGACGACACCGCGCGGGAGCGCCTGTACCGCGCCATCGACGACCGGGTCTACCGCGCAGCGCCGTGGCTGTACCTCTGGTTCCCGGTGGACTTGTGGGCCCAGTCACCCGGCATCACCGGCTGGGAGTTGCCCGTCATCTTCAACGGGCAGCGTTGGACCGGCGTGCGCCGCACGACCGCGCAGTGATGCGCGCGTTGGGGCGCCGACTGCTGCTCCTTGTGCCGACGCTCGGCGGCGTGCTGATCGCGGCGTTCCTGCTGCTCAATGTGGCGCCGGGCGATCCTGTCCAGGCCATGGTCGGGGAGCGGGCCGACTCCGCTACCATCGCCCGGCTGCGCGCGGAGCTGCACCTCGACGATCCCCTGCCGCTGCGCTTCGGGCGCTACCTCGTGGCCCTGTTGCACGGTGACCTCGGCCGTTCCTACATCACCGGTCGCCCGATCGCCCAGGACCTGGCCGAGCGGTTCCCCAAGACGGCGCAGCTCGCGCTCGCGGCGATGAGCTTCGCCGCCACCGTCGGGATCACCCTCGGCGTCGTGGCCGCGGTGCGTCCCGATGGGTGGGCCGATCGCCTCGCCCGGCTCACGGCCTATCTTGGAGTGTCGTTTCCGGTTTATTGGGTGGGCCTCTTGCTGGTGCTGCTGTTCGCCGTCACGCTGCGCTGGCTGCCGCCGTCAGGGTCCGGCGGGCTCGCCTACCTGATTCTCCCGGCGGCGACGCTGGGGATGCGGTCGGTGGCGGTGCTGGCGCGCATGACGCGCAGCGCGATGCGTGAGGCCCTGGCGAGTGATTTCACCCGGACGGCGCGCGCCAAAGGGGCGCCGGAGCGCATCGTGGTGTTGCGCCACGCCCTGCGCAACGCGCTGATCCCGGTGATTACCGTGCTGGCGCTCGACACGGGCAGCTACCTCACCGGCAGTCTCTTGACCGAGTCGATCTTCGCGTGGCCGGGGCTGGGACGCTATGTCCTCACGGCGATCGAAAAGCGCGACCTCCCCGCGGTCCAGGGCGCCATCCTGTTCATGTCGGTGCTGTTCGTCGTCGTCAACCTCTTCGCGGACTTGCTGTATGCGAAAGCTGATCCTCGCATCGCTCACGATTAGCGGCGCCCTCGCCTCGGCGCGTCCGCTCGACGCCCAGACGAACACGCGGCGGCACGGATCGCTGCAGCGCCGCCTCGACGGGCTGCTCGACCAGCGCCCCTTCGACCGGGTGACGTGGGGAGTGTACGTCCAGGACGACCGCGGCCGCGTGCTGTACCAGCGCAACGCCGACCGGCTCTTCGTCCCTGCCAGCAATACCAAGCTGGTCGTCAGCGCGACGGCCGCAGCGCTCTTGCCGCCGGACTACCGCGTGCGCACCAGCGTCTACGTCAACGGCACGCTGCGCGATGGAGTCGTGGATGGAGACCTGGTGCTGTACGGCCGCGGCGACCCCACTTTCTCCGAGCGCTGCTTCGGGATCGATACCCTGGCCCCCGGGGCATGTGATTCCACTTTCACGGCGATGGATGCCATCGCCGACTCGCTCGTGGCGCGGGGCGTGCGTCGCGTCACCGGCCGGCTGATCGGGGACGGCAGCTACTTCGAGCCGACCACGGTGCACCCGGGCTGGAACGAGTTCGATCTCAACTGGTGGTACGCCGCCCCCGTCTCGGGGCTCGGCTTCCACGACAACAGCGTCGATTTCCGCATCACTCCGTCCGACTCGCTCGGCCGCCCACCCACGATCACGTGGACCCCGGAGCTGGGCCTCTTCACTTTCGAGAATCGGGCGCGCACCGGCCCCTCGGATTCGGGCTCGACGATCGGGGACAACTTCTTCCGTAAGCCGGGGACGATGGACATCTGGGCCGAGGGGACCGCGGCGCAGGGCCGTTCCCCCTGGGTGGAAAGTTTCGCCCTCCCCGACCCAAACCTGTACGCGGCTCGGGCCCTCGCGCATTCTCTCGAGGCCCGCGGCATCCCGATCCTCGGAGGGACGGCGAGCACCACCGACTCCCTCGACCAGCGCGCGGTGCGCTGCTGCGGTACGCCGCTCGTCGACTACCGCGGACGGCCGCTCACGGACATCCTGTTTCCGATTCTCAATACGAGCCAGAACTGGTTCGCCGAGATGCTCCTGAAGGTGGTGGGACGGGAGCTCGGCGGTGCGGGTTCGTGGGATGCCGGGCTCGAGGCGGAGCGGCATTTTCTCGTCGACTCGATCCACATCGACTCGACGGCGTTTTCGCTCGAGGACGGCTCGGGTCTTTCCGCCGGGAATCTCGTGTCGCCCCACGCCTTCGCGCAGCTGCTGAACTACATGTACGGGCACCCGCGGCGCGCGGCCTTCCTGGCCGCGCTGCCCCGCTCGGGAAAGCCGGGGTCGCTGCTGCACCGCTTCGTCGGAACGCCGCTCGAGGGCCGCGTGCTGGCCAAGACGGGCAGCATCGACCGCGTCAACACTCTGTCGGGATACATCGAGCGGCCCAACGGCCATCCGCTGATCTTCAGCATCGAGGCCAACGCGCACACCATCGGTGGGAGGTCGATGTTGTCGCAGATGGACTCGCTCGTGGTGGAGATCGGTAAGACCCAGTGACCGCCGGTCTGGACGAGCTGCGCGCGCGCATCGCCGAAGTCGACGCGTCGCTCGTCACTCTCGTGGCGACCCGCCTCGCGCTCGCGCGCGAAGTCGGCGACGCCAAGCGCGCCGCGGGTCTCCCGGTCCGCAACTACGCCACCGAGTCGGAAGTGCTGGCGCGCTTCCATGCCCTCGCCGCTCAGGCGGGGCTCGACGACCGGCTCGCCGAGCGGTTCAGCCAGCTGCTCATCGGCGAGGCCGTGCGGACCCAGGAATCGGATTTGGCGCCCGGCAGCTCGCCGGGACGGCGCATCCTGCTCGTCGGGGGCGCGGGGAAAATCGGGCGCTGGCTCGCCGATTTCTTCGCCAGCCAGGGCCACGGCGTCATCACACTCGACCCGGCCGGGCCGGTTCCCGGGTTCCCCGCCGCCACCGACCTCGCTCAGGCGGTGCGTGACGCGGACGCGGTCATCGTGACCACGCCCCTCGCCGTCGGGCACGACGTCCTGAGAGGCATCCTGGCGCTCGAGCCGCGCGCCCTCGTCGCCGACGCGTTCAGCTTGAAGAGCCACGTGCTCGATCTGCTCGAGGGCGCCGGACGGCGAGGGGCACGCGTCGCCAGCATCCACCCGCTGTTCGGGCCGGGGGCACGCACGCTCTCGGGGCGCGTCATGGCCGTCTGCGACTGCGGCAACCGGAGCGCCGCCGACGACGCGGCCGCCCTGTTCACCGACACCGCTCTCACGATTGCCCGCATTCC
>DASTHG010000355.1:0-4425 GCA_035718325.1 Gemmatimonadales bacterium
AGGGGGGCATCAATGCCGCGAAGAACTACCAGAACGACGGCGACTCGGTATGGCGCCTGTTCTACGACACGGTAAAGGGCGGTGATTTCCGGTCCCGCGAAGCGAACGTCTACCGGCTCGCGGAGATCAGCGTGCAGATCATCGATCAATGCGTGGCGCAGGGGGTGCCGTTCGCGCGCGAGTACGGCGGGCTCCTCGCCAACCGATCCTTCGGCGGAGCCCAGGTGTCGCGCACGTTCTATGCGCGCGGCCAGACGGGCCAGCAGCTCTTGCTCGGCGCCTACCAGGCGCTGTCGCGCCAGATCGGTCTCGGCCAGGTGCACATGTACCCGCGCACCGAGATGCTCGATCTGGTCGTGATCGACGGCCGGGCGCGCGGCATCGTCGTGCGCGACCTTGTGACCGGGGCGATCACGTCGCACGCGGCGCACGCCGTGGTGCTCGCCACCGGCGGCTACTCCAACGTCTTCTTCCTGTCGACCAACGCCAAAGGGTGCAACGTCACGGCCACGTGGCGGGCGGCGAAGCGCGGGGCACTGTTCGCCAATCCGTGCTTCACGCAGATCCACCCCACCTGCATCCCGGCGCACGGCGTCCACCAATCGAAGCTCACGCTGATGAGCGAGTCGCTGCGCAACGACGGTCGCATTTGGGTGCCGAAAAAGAAGGGGGACACGCGCCGCCCCGGGGACATTCCGGTGCGCGAGCGCGACTACTACCTCGAGCGGCTCTACCCGAGTTTCGGCAACCTGGTGCCGCGCGACGTCGCCTCGCGTCGCGCCAAGGACATGTGCGACGGCGGCTACAGCGTGGTTCCCGGTGGGCAGGGCGTCTACCTCGACTTCTCGGACGCCATCGCGCGCCTCGGGGCTTCGGGGATCGCCGAGCGGTACGGCAATTTGTTCGAGATGTACGAGCGCATCACGGGGGAGAATCCCTACGACGTGCCGATGCGGATCTACCCCGCCCCGCACTACACGATGGGCGGCCTCTGGGTCGACTACAACCTGATGTCGAACCTCCCCGGCCTGCACGTGATCGGTGAGGCGAATTACTCGGATCACGGCGCCAACCGGCTCGGCGCCTCGGCGCTGATGCAGGGTCTCGCCGACGGGTACTTCATTCTCCCGTACACCATCGGCGACTACCTCGCCCAGGGAAAGCTCGAGGCAGTCGACGTTTCACATGCGGCATTTCGTCAGGTCGAAGCCGAGGTCCGCGAGCGCACCAGCCGCCTGCTCGCGGTGAACGGCTCGCAGAGCGTCGATGTCTTCCATCGCGAGCTCGGGCACCTGATGTGGGAGCAGTGCGGCATGTCGCGTACCAAAGCGGGCCTCGAGAACGGGCTGCAGCAGGTACGGCGGTTGCGCGAGCGATTCTGGAAGGAGGTCTTTGTCGGCGGCAAGGGCGAAGACCTCAACCAATCGCTGGAGCGCGCCGGGCGTGTGGCCGACTTCATGGAATTCGCCGAGCTGATGTGCCTCGACGCGTTGCAGCGCGAGGAATCGTGCGGCGCGCATTTTCGCGAAGAGTATCAGACGCCCGACGGCGAGGCGAAGCGCGACGACGCCCGGTTCTCGTATGTCGCAGCCTGGGAGTGGTCGGGCACGGACAGTGCTCCCGTGGCCCATCACGAGCCGCTCAGCTTCGAATACGTGCACCTCGCGCAGCGGAGCTACACCTGATGCGCCTGACCCTGCATGTCTGGCGCCAGGCGGGTCCCGCTTCGGACGGACGCTTCGTGCGCTACGAGACCGACGACGTGTCGCCCGACATGTCGTTTCTCGAGCTGCTGGATGTTTTGAACGAGCGCCTGATCGCGCTCAAGGAAGAACCGATCGCGTTTGACCATGACTGCCGTGAGGGGATCTGTGGCAGCTGCGGCGTCGTCATCAACGGCCGTCCGCACGGGCCGCAGCGTGCCACCACCGCCTGCCAGCTGCACCTGCGCCATTTCCGGGACGGCGACGCGCTGTGGATCGAGCCGTGGCGCGCCCGCGCCTTCCCCGTGGTGAAGGACCTGGTGGTGGACCGCAGCGCCTTCGATCGCATCGTGCAGGCCGGCGGCTTCATTACCGCCCGCACGGGGAGTGCGCCCGAGGCGAACGCGATTGCGGTGCCGAAGCGCGATGCCGACCGGGCGATGGACGCGGCCGCCTGTATCGGTTGCGGCGCGTGCGTCGCCGCGTGCCCCAACGCCAGCGCCACCCTGTTCGTCGCCGCCAAGGTGAGTCACCTCGGCGCCCTGCCCCAGGGGCAACCGGAGCGCTACGAGCGGGTGGTGCGGATGGTCGATGCGATGGATGAAGCAGGGTTCGGTGCCTGCACCAACCACGGCGAATGCATGGCCGCCTGCCCCAAAGAGATTTCGGTGGACTTCATCGCGCAGCTGAACCGCGACGTCCTCAGGGCAACGCTGTTGCCGCCGCGCGAGGGCAAGGCCTGGTCGGGAGCCGCCTAGCGCGGCAGGCGCTCCGGCAGATCGGCGATCACGTAGGCATAGACCGCGAGCGTCGCGACACAGCGGGCCACGTCGGCGGGATCGAGCTTGTCCGGTGTATCGGCGTCAGAGTGGTGGTAGCGGAAATACTTCGACGCATCGACGTCGAGGCCGAACCCCGGCACGCTGTCCGCCACGAGCGGCGCGATATCGGTTTCTCCCGCGTTCGGCGAGACGCTGTCCGCTCCGATCTCCTTGAGCAGTGCCCCGATCTGACGCACGATGGCGCGCGCCGAATCGGATCCCGTAAAGCGCATGCCGCGTGGCTTGAAGACGCCGTTGTCAGACTCCATGGCCGCGATGTGGCGCGGCTCGTCGGCCCGGTGCGCCTCGCGATAAGCGCGGCCACCCACGCCACCAAACTCCTCGCTCGTCCACAACACCACACGCACGGTGCGCCGCGGGTGCAACCCGAGGCGCTGCAGCAGCCGCACGGCCTCCCACGACGCGACGGCGCCACCGGCGTCGTCCATCGCTCCCTCACCCACGTCCCAGGAATCGATGTGCCCCCCCAGGACCACGACCTCCTCAGGATGCTCGCGGCCTTGGACCTCGGCGACGACGTTGCGCGACGGCGCATCGGCCAGTTTGCGGGCGCTCATGACGAGGTGCAGCGTCGGGTGCTCGCCCCGGTCCTGCAGGCGGTGCAGCAGCTCGGCGTCCTCTACGGACAACGCCGCATGCGGGATGCGCTGCACCGTCGAATCGTAGATCATCACGCCGGTGTGGGGACTCTGCAGCGAGAGCGACGCAACCGAGCGGATCAGACTCGCCACGGCGCCGGCCCGCGCCGCAGCGATCGCACCCGTCACGCGGTAAGGGACGACGGCACCGTAGGCCGCAAAGGGCGTGAGCGTATCGGGAAACGCGACGTCGAAGACGACGATCTTTCCCTTCGCCTCTGCCGCATGGCGCTGCAGGTCGGCGAAGCTCGTGACTACGAGCACGGGTGCCGTGATGCCGCCGGGAGGCGTGCCGATGCTGCCGCCCAGTCCCAGCATGTGCAGCGGCAGGCGGCGCGGCGTGATGAGCTCCGCCGACTCGACGCCCCGCACCCAGTGCGGCACACTGACCGGCTCGCCGTGGACGTTGGCGAGGCCGTCGGCTTTCATCTTCGACAGGATCCAGTCGATCGCCGCTTCGAGCGCGGGCGAGCCGGAGATCCGGCTGCCAAAACGGTCAGACAGCTCCGCGATGCGGGAATACGCGCTCGAGTCGCTGAGCGCGGCGGCGATGAGGCGGTGGGCGTCGTCCTGGTACCGGACGACCGCGGGCGTGTCGGCGGAGACGCGGACGACGAGGGCCGTAAGCGCGAGCAGCATCACAGCTGCACCGCCGCCATCGTCTCCTTCACGGCGGCGCCCGATTTCGCCAGCGCTGCCTGCTCCTCGGGCGTCAACGTCACCTTGAGGATCTGCTCCACACCGCCCCTGCCGAGCTTGCACGGCACGCCGCAGTAGATCCCGGACAATCCGTACTCCCCTTCCAGCCAGGCGGCGCACGGCAGCACCCGTTTCTTGTCGAGCACGATCGATTCCACCATTTGCACCGCGGCCGCCGAGGGCGCGTAATAGGCGGAGCCGGTCTTCAAGAACGCCACGATCTCGGCGCCGCCGTTGCGGGTGCGATCGACGATCTTGTCGAGCGTCGTCTTGTCGAGCAGCTGGGTGACGGGAATGCCGGAGACGGTCGTGTAGCTGACGAGCGGCACCATCGTGTCGCCGTGGCCACCCAGGACCATCGCCTGAATGTCTTCGACCGAGACCTGCAACGCCTCGGCCAGGAAGCTGCGATAGCGCGCCGTGTCCAGCACCCCGGCCATGCCGATCACGCGCTCGCGCGGAAAGCCGGTGACCTGCTTCGTGACCCAGCACATCACGTCGAGCGGGTTGGAGACGACGACCACGATCGCCTTGGGCGCCACC
>DASTHG010000356.1:0-7093 GCA_035718325.1 Gemmatimonadales bacterium
GCCGACAGCGCCACGGTGGTGTCTTTCACCGTCGCGTTCTCGCGGTCGGTGAACACCGCCGAGGCCTGCGGCAGGCGGTCGGCGCCCCAGGCGGCGTTGACGTTGAATTGATACGGGGAGAGGTCGGCGTCGTAGCGCGACACGCTGACGACGGAGCGGTCGGTACCCAGCGTCGCCGCGACGTAGCCTTCGAAGCCCGAGTAGTCGCCGCCGTCTTCTTCGTCTCCCTCGCCCTCGTTTTGGGTTTCCGCCGTGTCGGCGGCGTATCCCGTCAGCCGCGCGAGGCCACGCGCGTCGGTCGTCGCCTGGGCTCGGATTTTCCCCTTGCCGTCGTACAACAGGACGCGCGCGTTGGGGCGCGGCATGCCGTCGCTCACCCCGGTGACCCAGACGTCGCCCTCCTGGGCGCCGATGCGCGCGTGCACCGCCAGATCGGTGAGCTGCACGACGGCGGTCGCGAACAGCGAGGGACGGTCGGGGACGGTGTCGACCGCCGGCGAGGAGATCCGGATCATCTGCAGCGTCCCACCGCCACGCGCGGCGTTGATCGCCGGGATCTTGATCGCCGAGACCTTCGGCTGGTCGTGTGTTCCGGGAGCACCGATGACCTGCGTCGTCACCTGCGACTTCAGCTTCTCCCACACGTCGGGCCAGCCGCCCTCGTTCTGGAGCATGCGCGGCTCGAGCGAATCGGGGACACCGACGATCGACACGATGAGCGTGTCGGCGTTGACGTGCTCGACGGCGAGCGTGCGCGGACCGGTGCGCTCGACCAGCATGCGGCCGAAGGGGTAGCGGATCTGCGGCGTGTACGAGGTCGTACCGAAGGTGAAGGCCGCGCCGGCGGTGCGGAGCCGCTGGCCGAAGACGTCGCTGAGCCCGTTGTCGATCGTGACGGTATACGTGGTTCGCGGGGTCAGCTGTCCCTGGAGATACCATTCCGCCGATTCATCGGAGGTGTCGTTGACCGCGAGCGCGATCGCCGGCGTGATGTGCACGTGACGCAGCACCTCGGCGCCGCGCACCGGGGTCGAGAAGTTGATGTGCGTCGGTCCGATGGGACAGCGGCCGGTGTTGTAGCCGCACACGGCGCTCGTCACGGCGAATGGCCCGTAGGTATGGAACGGCCACGAGCGGTTCGACGTGACGCTATCGACACGCTCGGGAACGTTCAGGATCGCGGCGCAGTTCGACGGCAGCGACTCGACCGGGGCCAGCTCGATCACGCGGCGCAGGTCCTTCGTCGTGTCGCCGCCGGTCCATGTGCCGTAGTAGCGCCAGCGCTCATCCTGCTTGCCGATGCGCCGCTGCGCGATCGCGCGCAAGCGAATCGTCTTGCCACGCACGCATTTCCCCACGTCGGCGGAGATCAACCCCGCGAGCAGCGACAGGCTCGCGGGCGACGACACCAGCAGGGAGAAATGGGTACTGGGCGTGAGGTAGAGCGGGTTGCTCCACTGATTCACGGGTGAGGCATCGAGGATCTTCGGCCCGCGGATACGGAACGAGAACGCATACGGCGCGTCGAGCTGACTGCCGTCCATCGCCTTGAAGGTGTTCGCGATCCTCACGTTGTAGGTGACGCCGGCGGGCAGTGGTGCAGCCGGGTGCAACCGGATCGTTACCGGGTCGCGCCACTCGAGCCTGCCGACCACCCGCGGCGCGATCGTGAAGAACGTCCTGGGGTCGACCGTCGAATCGAGGCCCGCCGCGATGGGGCGGTCGAACGTGACGGTGATGTCGTCGGTCGATTCGCCGGCGTTCTGGGGCGAGACGCGCAGCACCTTGAGTGGATCGCTCGTGGCGAGAGCGGTGGCGCCGATCGCCACGACGAGGGCGAGGCGGAGCGGAGCGGAGATCATATTCCATCTTTACTGGTTGGCGCCGCGGTGTCAAACGGCATTCGCGGGACATCTCCACCCGGCATAGGTTAGGACCTCGGAACGAGGACGGAGGTCGCTCCCTGCTCCCACCGGAGCTGTCAGGCCTGCTCGAGGCCGCCGATCCCGGGGCCAGGGAAGCGGCGTGGCAGCGGTTCGTCGAGGCATATAGCCGGCTGTTGCTGCACACGGCTCGGACGGTGTGCCGCGACTATGACGCGAAGATGGACGCCTACGCCTACCTGCTGGAGCAGCTGCGCGGCGACGATTGCCACCGGCTGCGCTCGTTCGTGTCGGACGGACGCGGCAAGTTTACGACCTGGCTGGTCGTGGTGGCCCGCCGGCTGTGCATCGATTACATCCGCCAGCGTTACGGGCGCGACGCCCACGTCTCCCGCCGCAACCTCGTCGATCTCCTGGTTGAACAGCTCGATCCCGCCGATCTCGCGGATCAGACGGGCGCTGATCCTGAGACCTCGCTGCGAGTCCGCGAGCTGGGCGGCGTGCTGGGTGACGCACTGGGCACGCTCGAGCAGCGCGATCGGCTGCTCCTCAAGCTGCGATTCGAGGATGACCTCCCGGCGAGCGCGATCGGGAAGATCATGGGATTCCCGACGCCGTTCCACGTCTACCGGCGCGTCAACGCGCTGCTGGAACAGTTGCGGCTGGTGCTGCGGCGGCGCGGCGTCCACGGATCCGAGCCATGAAACCGCAAAAGCTGTCCCAACTCTCCGTTGGATGTAGGTAATGGATTACATGGAAACTCAACACTCGGTTCCGGATCATCTCACGAGCGAAGCGGCGGCCGCATACCTCGACAAGGCCCTCACGCCGGCAGACCGGTCGCGCATCGAGGCGCACCTGGTGGACTGCGCCGAGTGCCGCAACGAGCTGATCGAGGTAACGCAGCTGCTCCGTACCCGCCCGCACCGCGGCCGCTGGGTCCTGCCCCTGGGCGCGGCGGCCGCGGCCGCCGTCCTCCTGCTCGTTCTGTTGCCGCGCCAGCGGGAGTACCCGGAGCCGGGCTCCCGCGAGCCAGCGGTCACGACCACCGTGGCTCCGGTTGCCGTGGCGCCGAGCGGCACGGTCGCAAGCGCGGGAGAGCTCGTGTGGACGGCAGTGCCGCACGCAGATCGCTATCGCCTCACGTTGTTCGATTCCGCAGGAACGGTCCTTTGGGAAAGGCAGACGGGCGATACCGCCGCGAGCCTTCCCGATACCCTCCGGCTGAAGCGTGGGGCCCCGTACCTATGGAAGGTGGAGGCCCAGACCGGCGTGAACCGCTGGGTCAGCTCCGAGCTCGTCCTGTTCTCCGTGGGACCGCCGCGGCCATGAGTATGCTGGCGTCGCTTCCCGTGATGGCCGCGCTGTCGGGTCTCGCGCAGAGCCCCGGGGGACCGGACGCGATGATCGCGCTGGCGCAGACCGGAGTGGACAGCGCGCTCGTCGCCCGGGTCCACGAGCGGCCGGACGATGTGCGGGAAGCGCTGCGCCGCCTGTTCGTCCAGGCAGCCTCGACTGCACGACCCGCCGCGCCCCTGGCGGCCGCGGCGCGCCTCGCCACCGGCTACGCGGCGGCCTGGCGGGATTCACTGCTGGTGCGTCAGGTGGCGCGATTCACCGCCTGGGCGCCCGCAGAGCGACGCGAGAAAGTCGTGGCCGACAGTCTTCGCCTGGCGGGCAACGAGGCGCTGGGCCGCGCCGGTGTGGATGCAGCGCTGAAGGATTGGCGGGAGAGCCTGCGACGTGCGGAGCTCTTGGGAGACTCCGTTGGAATCGGAGCTGCGCTGGGGAACATCGGCGCGGGCTTCTACCAGGCGGACAATCTCGATAGCGCAGCCGCCTACTTCGACCGCGCCCGCGTCCTGGCCGGCAGCATCGGCGATCGGCGTACGGAGGGAAACGCAGTCGGTGCCCTCGCGAGCGTCCACGCCGACCGCTCGGAGCCGCGCCAGGCGGCCGAGCTGTATTCCCAAGCGGCAGAGCTCCGCACCCTGACCGGCGACGACCGTGGCGCGGCCGCGGATCGCAACAACCTCGGCCTCATTTCGCAGAACCTGGGCGACCTGGACGGCGCCGCCCGGTCCTTCTCGGAGGCGCTGGCGGCGAATCGCCGGGCGGGGCGGGACGAGCCGGCGGCGGTCAATCTCGTGAACCTCGGTAACCTCGCGAGCCTCGAGGGTGACTACGCGCAGGCCGCCTCGCGCTATGGCGAGGCGCTGGGACTCGATCGGGCGCACCAGAACCGCGCCGCCGCGGCAGCGGTGATGCACGACCTCGGGCTGCTCGAGCTGCAGCGGGGAGATTACCGCGCCGCGCTCGGCCGACTGCAGGCGGCGCTGGCCATTTACCTGGCAATCGGGCCGATGGCGGAGGAGATCGGTGTGCGGCGCGACCTCGCGACCGCGAGAGCGGCGATGGGGGACCTGCAAGGGGCGCTGCTGCAGCTCGGGCGCGCCGAACGCCTCGCGGCCGTGGGAGCGACGGACCCGGCGTCGCTGGCGCAGCTCGCGCTCGCCCGCGCCGATCTCGCCGTGCTGTTCAACGACTATCCCGAAGCGGGCCGCCAGTACACGCGGGCCGAGCGGCTCTCGCGCCGCGCGTCCGACACCCGCGGCGCAGCGGACGCCGAGCGCGGGGCGGCGCTGCTGTCGCTGTTGCGGCAGGATTTTCGGCGGGCCGGAGCCGGCCTCGAGCTGGCGCTGCGCGCCGAGGAGTCCGGGGGAGACGCGCGCTCGGCGGGGCTCACCCGGCTGCTGCTCGGGGTGACGTTGACCCAGCAAGGCGACACGGCCAACGCGCGCGCGGTGCTGACTCGGGCGGTCACCGACCTGCACACGCTGGGCGACGGCGCGGGTGAGGCGGCGGCGTGGAATGCGCTCGGTGACCTCGCCGCTGCGGATGGCGTGCCGCTCGTCGCCGAGTCGCTGTATCGACGGGGTCTCGAGTCGCTCGGGGCTCGCACCGCGCCGAGCGTTTCCTGGCAACTGCACGCATCGCTGGGGCGCGCGTTGCAGGACCGCGGGGCAGGCGAGGAAGCCGGCCGGGAACTCCGGGCAGCGGTGCTCGAAGTGGAGCGGATGTCGGGCACGCTGCCGCTCGAAGAGCGCCGCGCAGCGTTTCTCGCCGACAAGTGGGATGTGTACGCGCAGCTCGCCCGCCTGGAGCTGGCGCGGGGGCGGCCGGACTCCGCGTTCGCGGCGAGCGAGCGGTTGCGGGCGCGGTTGCTGCTCGATCTGCTGGCGCGGGGTCGCGTCGATCCGGGAGGAACGAACGACTCGCTGACCGCGCGCGAGCAGGACCTGCGGAGCCAGATCAACGCCCTGACGCGTGCGCTCGAGGGGCAGGGGAGCGGCGCTGCGGGATTGCGCGGGCCGCTCGGGTCGGACACGTCCTCGGGTGCCGTGCGTGAAGCGCTGGCCCGGGCGCAGCAGGCGTATGCGGCGCTGCTGCTCCAGATCCGGGAAGCCCGCCCAGAGTACGCCCGTCTCGTCACCGGGGAGATTGCTCCGGTCACGAAAGTCATGGCGACACTCGCACCCGACGAGGCGCTGCTCGAGTACCTGGTGAGCGACTCCACGTCGGTGGTGTTCATCGTGACGCGCGATACCGTCGCCGCGATCGACCTCGGTGTCTCGCAGCACGAGCTCGCGACACTCGTGGATTTCTGCCGCGGCGTCCTCGCCAGGGCGGGGCGCGGGACCACCCGCGACCTGTGGCGCGCGCCCCTGCGGCGCTTGTCGCGCGATCTGATCGAGCCCGTCGAAGCGTCGGGGCTGCTCGCCGGCAAGCGCGCGCTGCTCGTGGCGCCGCACGCCGAGCTGCACTACGCCCCGTTCGCCGCGCTGCTCGGTCCCGCGGGACCGGAGGACTACTTGGTCCAACGCTATCGGCTGACGGTGATCCCTTCGGCCTCCGTCTGGCTGCAACTGCACGACCGCGAGCGTGCGCCCACTTCCGGTGTGCTCGCGCTGGCGCCGCGGGTCGACGCGTTGCCGGGATCGGCGGCGGAGGTCCGGGCGATCGGACGCATCTTCGGTGCGCGGACGCAGGTGTTGATCGGCGCCGCCGCGTCGAAACAGACGCTGCGCGATGCCGCCCCGGGGCAACAGATCATCCACCTCGCGACGTACGGCGTCCTCAATAAGGACAATCCGCTCTTTTCATTCGTGGAGCTGAGGCCGGCCGGTGGAGACGACGGGCGTCTCGAGGTGCACGACGTGTTCGCGCTGCGGCTGCGCGCGCGGCTGGTCGTGTTGAGCGCGTGTCAGACCGCGCTCGGTGCCGGAGCCTTGGCCGATGTCCCGGCCGGGGACGACTGGGTGGGGCTCGTACAGGCGTTTCTTTCCGCCGGGGCGTCGAACGTGATGGCGACGCTGTGGCCGGTGCAGGATCGTGCGACGGCGGACCTGATGACGCGGTTCTATACCGCCCTGGCTGCGGGGCAGCCGGAGTCCGAAGCGCTGGCCGAGGCGCAACGAGCCACGCTGCGCAATGCGTCCACGGCGCATCCGTTTTCTTGGGCAGGGTTCACGATGAGCGGCGGACAGTGAGCGGGGAGGAGATTCGCGTGTCTCGACGGCAGGCCCCTGCGCTCCTGCTGACGGTCGCCGTCATTGGCACGATTGCGTGCCTGGACAGCAGCGGGCCGGTGAGCCAGGGGCCGGTGACCCCGCTCGACACCCTGCCTGGTGTCCTCGTGTCTCACCCGGTCGATGCGCCTCCAGTCGCCGGCACTGCCATTACGCCCGGCACCGGCGCTTTGGCCGCCTCGCACATCGTCTACGTCTCCATGGTTCCCGGCACCGTCCCCACCGGCGTGCAGGCCGCGATCCGCGACCAGACGACTGGCGTGTCCGTGACGACGGCAGTCGTGAATGGGGGGTTCGATCCGGTAGGGATCGCCGCCGAAGTCGGGGACACGCTGCAGGTGGAGATCACGCGGATAGACGCGGGCCCGTTGAAGGGGTCGGACCTGGTGAAGCCGATTCGGCCGCCTACGGTGGTACGCACCAGTCCGCCCAAGGGCGGGCACGACGTGCCGCTCAATGCCGTGATCGTCGTCGTATTCAGCGAGCCGATCGACTCGCTGACCCTGACCACGGTGACCGTGCAGCTGTGGCGCGACTCGGCGCAGGTGGCGGGGACGGTGCGCTTCGCGGACGCCGCCCATGTGAGAGTCGAGTTTCATCCGGACAGCCTGCTCGCTCCCG
>DASTHG010000357.1:0-7093 GCA_035718325.1 Gemmatimonadales bacterium
GAAGCGCGCCGCGGCGATCCTCGAGGAAGACCATTACGGCCTCCCCGACGTGAAGGACCAGGTGCTCGAGTTTCTCGCCGTGCGCCAACTGCGCCAGCGGCAACAGCCCCGTTCGGAGAGCACGGAGACCAAGCCGGTGGACCCGGAGTCGAAGGGGTCGGTCTTGCTGTTCGTCGGCCCGCCAGGCGTCGGCAAGACGTCGATCGCCAAGTCGATCGCCCGTGCCATGGGGCGGCCGTACGTGCGTATTTCGCGGGGAGGCGCGCGCGACGAGGCGGACATCCGGGGTCATCGCCGCACCTACGTGGGTGCGATGCCGGGCCGGATCATTCAGGGAATGAAGCAGGCCGGGGCGAAGAACCCCGTGTTCCTGCTCGACGAGGTCGACAAGGTGGGCGTGTCGTTCCAGGGCGATCCGGCGGCGGCGTTGCTCGAAGTGCTCGATCCGGCGCAAAACGACTCGTTCACGGATCATTACCTCGGGGTGCCGTTCGACCTGTCGGAGGTGCTGTTCATCGCGACCGCCAACTTCCTGCAGAGTATTCCGACGCCGCTCCTCGACCGGCTGGAGACCGTGAACTTCGCGGGCTACACCGAGCGCGAGAAGCTCGAGATCGCCAGGCGTTACCTCGTGCCGCGGCAGCTCGTCGAGAACGGCCTCAGCACTGAGCAGCTCGAGATCAAGGATGGCGGTCTCGAGGAGATCATCTCCAGCTACACCCGGGAAGCCGGCGTGCGGCAGCTGGAGCGCGAGATCGGCAAGCTGGGCCGCAAGGTGGCGCGCCGCGTCGCCGGCGGCGAGGCGCAGACGGTCGTCGTCGACCGGCCGGAGATCGACGATCTCCTCGGCCGGCCCAAGGTCCACCCCGAACACAAAGCGCGGGAGGATCAGATAGGCGTGGCGACGGGGATGTATTACACCCCCGTCGGCGGAGACATCATGTTCGTTGAGGCGAGCCTCATGAAGGGCAAGGGCGAGCTCGTGCTCACCGGCCAGCTGGGCGACGTGATGAAGGAGTCGGCGCGGGCCGCCTTGACCTATGCCAAGTCGCACGCGGACCGGCTCGGGATTCCCAGCGAGATGCTGGCCCAGACGGACATCCATGTGCACGTCCCGGCCGGCGCTATTCCCAAGGATGGACCGTCGGCGGGCGTGACGATGGCGACCGCGCTGGTGTCGGCGCTCTCCGGGCGCCCGGCGCGCCACGACCTCGCAATGACCGGCGAGATCACGCTGCGGGGCCGCGTGCTCCCCATCGGCGGTGTCAAAGAGAAGGTGCTCGGCGCAGTCCGTGCCGGCATCCGCATCATCGTACTGCCGCACGAAAACGAGGGCGATCTCGACGACCTGCCGGAGGATGTGCGCAAGTCGCTGGAAGTGCACCTCGTCGAAGATCTCGGGGAAGTGCTCACCCTCGCGCTGCGGGGCGCAAAGTTCGAGGCGGGCCATCTCGTGTTTGAGGGCCCAGCTCCCGTGGAGCCGCAGATGGTCTCGAAGAACTGACGCACTAGCGACATTGCCGCCGTCCGCAGATTATTGGCGGACGATGCGCACCAACCGGATGGCACGGGCCGCGAGTGGAGTGTGGCTGATCGCACTCACCGCGGCCCGTTTGTCTGGACAGACGCCGCTCGGCGTGAACGGCTTGCGCGTCGAGTATCTGTCCAACCCGCTGGGGATCGACGCCGCTCGCCCCCGTCTCAGCTGGCGCATCACGAGCGACACCCGCAACATCCTGCAGACCGCCTATCAATTGCAGGTGGGGCTCTCGCCGGCGAACGTCGGCCGGGGCAGCGGCTTGCTCTGGGACTCGGGGCGCGTGGCGTCAGACGTCTCGGTGTTCGTGGACTACGCCGGGCCGGCGCTCGCATCTCACACGCGGTACTACTGGCGCGTTCGCGTATGGGACTCGACGGCCCGAGTCTCCTCGTGGAGTCCCGTTGCTTATTGGGAAACAGGGCTCTTCCAACCGGGGGACTGGACCGCGCAATGGGTCGGCCCTGCCGCGACGCCTGCCGACAGCCTTCCTGCACCATCGCCCCTGCTGCGTCACGCGTTTCGGGTGAAGCGCCCTGTGCGCTCGGCGCGCGCCTATGTCACGAGCCTGGGTCTATACGAGCTCCACCTCAACGGCGTGCGCGTCGGCGATCAGCTGTTCACACCCGGTTGGACGTCATACAATCGGCGGCTGCAGTACCAGACCTACGACGTGACCGCGCTGCTGCACCCCGGTACCAATGCGATCGGGGCGATGCTGGGGGACGGGTGGTACCGCGGATACCTGGGGTTCTTCGGGCAGCGCAACATCTACGGACAGCAGCTCGCACTGCGCCTGCAGCTCGATATCGACTATCAGGACGGCACGAGCGATCGAATCGCCACCGACGGCGCCTGGAAGACGACACCGGGGCCGGTGCTCGCATCGGACATCTACGGAGGCGAGTCCTACGATGCGCGACGGGAGCGTGCCGGATGGGCGACGCCGGCATTCGACGACCATGACTGGTCGCCCGTTTCGGTGCTCGAGTCGCCGAGGACGACGCTCGTGGCCTCCATGTCGCCGCCGGTGCGACGCGTCCGGACGTTGCGCCCAATAGAGATTCGGGTGTTGCCATCCGGTGAAACCCTGTTCGACCTCGGTCAGAACTTTACGGGGTGGGTTCGGCTCGTAGTGCGCGGCACGGCCGGCACGGCGATCACCCTACGCTACGCGGAAGTGCTCGATCGGTCGGGCGACCTCTACACGGCAAACCTGCGACGAGCCGGCCAGACCGACCACTACACCCTGAAGGGCGAAGGTGAGGAGCGATACGAACCGCACTTCACCTTTCACGGATTCCGTTACGTCGCCGTCCGCGGGATGCCCGGTCCGGCCGACACGAACACGATCACCGGGATCGCGGTATCCTCCGATCTCGGCCAGACAGGAGTGTTCGAGACGTCGGACTCGCTGCTGAACAGGCTGCAGCGCAATATCGTCTGGGGTGAGCGCAGTAATTTTCTCGACGTGCCGACCGATTGCCCACAGCGCGATGAGCGCCTGGGATGGACCGGCGATGCCCAGGTGTTCTCCCGTACCGCCGCGTTCAACATGGATGTCGCAGGATTCTTCGCGAAGTGGCTCGCGGATCTCGCGGTCGATCAGGACTCGAGCGGCATCGTCCCATGGGTGATTCCCAATCTGTTCCGTGACTCCGTGCACTTCGGCGGCACCGCGGGGTGGTCGGATGCCGCCGTGATCATTCCGTGGACGATGTATCAGGTGTATGGAGACCGCGGGCTGCTGGAGCGTCAATACCCGAGCATGCGCGCGTGGGTCGACTACATGCACCGTCGTGCCGGTCCGGACCTGATCTGGCGACCCGGGTGGCAGTTCGGCGATTGGCTCGCCCTGCATAGCGACGACCCCTCGTATCCCGGCGCGACGACCAGCACCGACCTGATCGCGACGGCGTATCTGGCCCACTCCACCGACCTCGTGTCCCGTGCTGCGGCGGTCCTCGGGAAAGCCGACGAAGCGGCGCGCTACCAGTCGCGCTTCCGCGCGATTCGTGACGCGTTCGATCGCGAGTTCGTTTCCGGTGCGGGTCGCGTCGGCGAGAACACACAGACTGCCTATGCCCTGGCGATCGCGTTTGGCCTCCTCCCGGACTCGATCGTCTCGATTGCCGGCAACCGTCTGGCGGAAGACGTGCAGGCGCGTGGGGTGCATCTCACGACCGGATTCCTCGGCACTCCGGTCCTGCTCCACACCCTCAGCGGGACGGATCACCTCCCCCTCGCCTTTGCGCTGCTGACGCAGCGGTCCTATCCGTCGTGGTTGTATCCGATTACCCGCGGCGCGACGACGATGTGGGAGCGGTGGGACGGTATCCGTCCCGACAGCTCGTTCGAGGACCCGGGGATGAATTCGTTCAACCACTACGCCTTCGGCGCCGTGGGCGACTGGATGTACCGCAACATCGGTGGCATCGATCTCGACTCGACGGCCGCGGGCTACCAGCGCTCGCGCATCGCGCCGCACGTGGGTGCCGGGCTGACGAGCGCGCGGGCATCGCTCGAAACTCCCTACGGCACGCTCGCGTCAGCCTGGAGCATCGTTGGAGGGAGGTTCGTTCTCGACGTGACGATCCCGGGGAACACCAGTGCCACGGTCACGCTCTGGAATACGCGAATTGATCGCGTTCAGGAGAGCGGTCGCCCTCTGAACGGCGCGACCGCCCTTCGCGATGTCCAACAACGGGGCGATGACGTGATTGTGGTGGTCGGGTCGGGCCAGTACCACTTCGCTGCACCGGCGACGCCTTAGCCGGCGCGCACCCCGTTCACGACGAGATCGACCGCGGCCCGCCGCCACCGCTCCCGCAGCGCCGGCTCATCGGCCGCGAGCGGGGGCGCGCTTGACGCGATGATCGGCTCGAGCCGCAGGTATCCGAGCATCAGGATGAGGGCTTGTGCCGCGGCCACGTGAGGATCGATATCGTCGCGAACCAATCCGAGTCCCTGTCCTTCGGCGAGCAGCACGACGATGCGCCGGATCGGCGGCGCGAGCGGGGTCCCATCGGGCCGATCGGCGTGAGCCAGCAATGCGACGAGGTCAGGGTGCAGCTCGAGGAATTCGTAGAGCGTCGTGAGCAGCTGGCGCAGCCGGTCGAGTGGGCGTCCTGAGAGCTGCGTCGAGGAGCCGAGCGCGGCTTCGAGCTCGGCCATGGCGCGACGGACCGCCGCCTGAAACAATCCCCGCTTCGATTGGAAGTAGTAGAACAACAGCTGCTTGTTGACTCCCGCAGCACGTGCGATACGATCGACCCGCGCCCCGGCGAAGCCGCGCTTGGCGAACTCATGCTTCGCTGCTGCCGCAATTCGTAATGCTCTGTCGTTGTTGAGCTTGCGTGCCAATTAGCGATTCCTCAACCGGACGGTTGAGAAAATACACTCATCGGCTGTTGAGCGCCAGGTTGGCGGGAACCACGGGGAGTCCCGATTTCAGGTAGCCGATCAAGACCCGATTGAACTCTTCGGGATTCTCCTCGGGAAGCGCGTGTCCGGCTGTTTGGAAGCGCGCCAGGGAGGAGTGCGGCAGCTGGGCGGCCATCACTGCACCGATCTGTTGTGGGATCAAGCGATCCCGTGTCCCCCACATGACGAGCGTCGGTGTCATGATCGACCCCAGGCGTCCCCGAAGGTCGTCAAAGCTGAACTCATGCAGGATGCCACCCAGGCCACGGCCAAAGTCGGGGAGGGCGATCGGGGCATAGTACTGATCGATCTCCTGATCGGTCACGCGTGATGGGTCGCCGTAGATGCCGCGCAGAATACCCCCGGTCGCTCCGCGTCCCCTCAAGTGGTCGAACAGCGGTCCGACGATCGGCCACTTGGCCACGCGCAGCATGAACGGCAGTCCGACACCCAGGCCCGCTGCGTCGACCAGGACGAGGCCGCGCACGCGCTCCGGTCGCGCCAGCGCGGCATCGGCCACGATCGCTCCGCCCATCGAGTGGCCCACCAAGACCGCATCCGTCACGCCCAGGGAATCGAGCAGACCGAACAGCAAGTGCACGTAGGCGGCGTTCGAGTACCCGCTGGCGGGCTTGTCGGAGAAGCCCAACCCCCGGTTGTCATAGGCGACCACGCGATACCCGGCAGCGACGAGGGGGTCGATGGTGTAACGCCAGGAATACATCGAGGCGGCGAGGCCGTGGACGAGGACGACGACCGGCCCCTGGCCCACGTCCAAGACCCGCAGCCGACTGCCGTCCACCGTCAGGTACTTCGCAACGAGCGCCGTGCCGGCCGGGAACGCTCGCGATTCCGGGATTGCCGCGGCACGACAGCCGGCAAGGACCACCACGAGACCTAGGAAGACGAGCGATCGACGCATCACGCGGGCTCTCCCAGGTTCGTGCGAGCGAGTAGGACGACAAGCGGATGGCTGCTCCACACCGCCGTCATCGAGGGCCCGCTCCCAGTTGCGGCGAGCGTGAACTGGTCGTCGACGACGAAAGTCGTGGGGGCCCCTGGCGCAATGCGACCTGTCGCCAACCCTTCGGGATCGGCTGCATCGCCGCTGATCCGAACCTGGACCTTGGCATGGTGTGCGGCGTGCCGCCACGCCGGCAAGGTCGGTGTCCAGAGCTCGGCCGCCACGACACCCTCAACCCGCCGCGCAGCCCGTGCCACGAGCTGCTGGACCACGTTGCCGATCGCGCGAGCGCCTTCCACGACGCGGGTGACAGGCTCGACCGGCCTATGGAGACCGGCGAGCGCTCGGGCCAGTCGCTCGAGCCGTTCTCCCTGCTCACCCGACAGCTGTACCAGGAGTGACTGCGGATCGGTTGCCCGATAGCGAGCGGGACGTCCGCTGCCGCGCTGCGCGGCGCCCCGCCGTAACAGACCTTCGAGCGCGGCATAGGCATTGGCTCGAGCATACCCGGCGGCTCGTGCAACGGCGTATCCGGTGGATGGGCCGAGCTCGAGCAATGCGCGATACATGCTCGACTCGGTCGGAGTAAATCCGAAAGGGGTGAGATCTATCTCAGTAGTAGCAATAGCTACTACTAATCTACATCATGCTACTTCGACCGGTATCCCCATTAATCGGGCGATCAGCCCCAACCGGAACGTGATGTCCGTCTGCCGCTGCGCCGGACTCTTCCCAGGTCCCTCGAGAGGAAACCAATGCGCCAGCACCGGGTTCTCGCTCTTCGGCAGTCCTCGCAGGTTCTTGGGAGTCCAGATCCCTTGATCGTCACACTCGCTGTACAGCCGGGCCAGGACCTTGGAGGCGCTGGGGATCTGGCGTACCACCCCTAGCCGGGCCAGCAGCTCGAGCCAATACGCGGCGAACGGCACGTCGGGAACGTGTCCTTGCGCGTCGGCCCGCAGTGGGTCGCCGAGCAGCTCGAACATGGGCTTGAAAAACTTGCGGCCGGCCAGGATGAAAAACGCGCGCTTCGGTGCGGGTGTCGAGAAATACGCTGCCAGCCGTTCCACGAATCCCGACCGCTCGCGCTGAACAGCAGGCATGAACGCCAGCGTCTCTACGCCGAAGATCGTGGGAGGCGTGGCCGACGGGTCGAGAATCGTCTTCCC
>DASTHG010000358.1:0-2491 GCA_035718325.1 Gemmatimonadales bacterium
CCTCGTCGGGCCACCCCTCCGGGGTGCACGGGGCCAGTGTCACCTCGATCCCCCGTTTCCGCAGCATCAGCCACGGGTAGACGTTTGCCGGGAACTCCTTGTCGCTCACGATCACGCGCTGGCCGGCGGTGAGCGGCAGGGCCTGGGCGGCGAGGTTCAACCCGTAGCCGGTATTCGTGGCGAGGCCGATCTCGCCAGTGTCCGCGTTGATGAGCCGCGCTGCGACGTCGCGCGCCGCTTGCAGCCCCGCCTGGAGGTCGCGATCGGGGAGCAGATGGGGGGCGGTGCGCTTGGCGTTGAAGGCGTCGAGGATGCCGCGGGTGCGCTCAGGGATCGGCCCGATCGCGGCGTTGTTGAGGTAGACCGTGTCGGCCGTCCAGGGGAACTCGCTGGCGCGTAGATGCTTGAGCGACTCGCGCAGCGCCTTCACCGCCGCGGGGTGCACCGCCAGATGCGTCATGCGGGCCGCACCTCGAGCGCGTCGCGCAACCCATCCCCCACCAGATTCACGCCCAGCACCGTGAGGCCGATTGCGAGCCCGGGCATGAGGCTCACCCAGGGCGCGACGCGCAGCAGGTCGCGGCCATCGGCCACCATGGCGCCCCACGACGGCGTCGGCGGCCGGGCGCCCAGCCCCACGAAGGACAGCGCCGCTTCGGCCATGATGGCCGCTCCGACTCCGAGCGTCGCGGCCACGATCACGGGTGCCGTCACCCCCGGCAACAGGTGCCGCCAGACGATGCGGGCATCGCTCGCCCCCAGCGCTCGCGCCGCTTGCACGTACTCGCGCACGCGCAGCGCCAGCACCTCCCCACGGACCAGGCGGGCCATCCCGGCCCATCCCACGAGTCCGATCACGACGAACACGACGGGGAGCGACGGATTGACCGCTGCGGCGATCGCGATCAGCAGCAGCAAGGACGGAAACGCGAGCGTCACGTCGGCGAGACGCATCAATGCCCCGTCGACCCAGCGCCCGTAGTAGCCGGCCACGAGGCCCAGGGCGACCCCGATCAGGGAGGCCACGGTCTGGCTCACGAGCCCCACGGCCAGCGAGAGCCGGGCGCCGAACAGCAGCCGAGCGAGCAGATCGCGCCCCTGGACGTCGGTCCCCAGCCAGAACTCACGCGACGGCGCCCGCAGGCTGTTGGCGAGCGAGCCGCGCAGCGGATCGGCGGGCGCAATCCAGGGCGCGGCCAACGCCAGCACCGTGAGTATCGTCACAATGCCGAGGCCGATCAGGGCCCAACGGTCGCGCGAGAAACGCTGCCAGTGGCGTGGCGCTTGCATGGGGAACCTGACTACGTTACTCGGAACTTGAGCCTCAAATCAAGCGGAAACCAGCAGTGAGACCGGGCACGCGCTTTACCCTCGTCCTCGGGGGCGGCGGTATGAAAGGACTCGCGCACGTCGGCGTGCTCGAGGCGCTGCTGGAGCGCGGCCTCAAGCCGGCCCACATCGTGGGGTGCAGTGTCGGATCGCTCGTCGGCGCCGCCTGGTCCGCCGGGAAGAGCATCCCGGAGCTGAAGGACATCGCGATCAATTTGAAGCGTAAGGATGTCTTTCAGATCGCCCATGCCGACATGGCGCTGAAGCGCATGCGCTCCCCGGCCCTGTTTCGCCGCGAGCCGCTGGCGCTCCTGATCCAGCGCCTCGTCGGGCAGGCGACGTTCCCGGACCTCGACGTCCCCGTCATCATGAACACCGTCGACATCAACTCCGGCATGCAGGTACTGTGGGGCCTGCCGGGGCTGGACGACATCCCGGTCCGCGACGCGGTGTTCGCCTCCTGCGCGCTCCCCGGGTACCTGCCGCCACACGACATCCGCGGCCGCCACTTCGTAGACGGTGCGACGATGGACAATCTCCCCATCTCCGCGGCGCGTGCCCTCGACGGCGAGTTGGTCTTCGCGGTCGACGTCTCCGCCTCGAGCACGCTGCGCGAAGACACACAAGACGAAGGGTTCGCCTCGGTGTTCGGTCGCGCCACCGAGATCGCGATGCAGTCGCTGCTCGAGACGCGACTGCGTTACTGGACCACCCCGCCCGTGTACTACATCCATCCGCGCGTCGAGCACGTCTCGATGTTTTCGTTCGACAGCCTGCGCGAGGTCGTGGAAGAGGGATACCGCGCCACCAACGACGCGCTCGACCGGGCTGCGACCTGGCCGCCGCGCGGCGCCGACGGCGTGTATCCGCGGCGGCGCGTGATCGTCCACGTCGAGCGCGACCGCTGCATCGGCTGCGGCGCGTGCCTGTTTCAGGGGCCGCCTGGTCTGTTCGTGCTCGACTCGAGCGGCAAGGCCGTCGTGACGCAGCCGGAGCAGGAGTGGTCCCCCGCCGGCGGTGGATTCATCCGGCACTGCCCCACCTACGCGATCAGCGCCCGGCCCACCGCCGAGCCGAAAGCGGCGGACGCCGCCGGCTAGCGCAGATAGGGCGCGAGGCCCGCGCTGAACCGCTCGGCCGCCGCCTCGATACTCACCCCCCG
>DASTHG010000359.1:0-3529 GCA_035718325.1 Gemmatimonadales bacterium
CGCGCACATCCCCGCGGGGCCGGCCCCCACGATGATCACGTCGTAGCCCGACTGTTTCGCCTCAGCCATCGGTTCGAAATTCCAGCCGCGGGGGATCCGCCTCCCCCGCCAGGGCCCGCGACAACGCGTCGCGGAATCGCACCGTCTCGAGCTCTACCCCGCGGTGCTGCGGCCCGGCCAGTTTTTCCAGCGCCGCCGCTCCCACCACCACCACCCCGTGACGATTGCCGCGTTCCCGGTGCAGCAGCGCCGCCGCGGCCTGAATCAGCCCCTGCCACACGCGGCGCTCGTCTCCGTCAATTATAGAACGCCACACGGTTTCCAGCGCTTCATGCGCGAGCCAGAAGTCGCCTGAGTTGAACAGCTCGACGGCGTGTTGCAGCTGACGCCGGCGAGCCTCGGGATCCAGGGCCATCGGCCGTCAGCCGGCAGCGCCGATTCTCAACAGGTTCACCGCCCCGTGACAGGCACTCACCGTCGCCACAAGGACCAGACCGCCCTCCGTCCGGCGAGCCGTATCGGCGACGATGCGTTCCCCCTCGAGCACCGTATCGACGGCAAAGGTTCCGACGCCAAAGACGTGGTGCCGGCAGACGAACAGCGCCGGACCGGACACCGGCTCGCCCTGTGCGCGCATCCGGTCGGCGAGCGCGCGCACCGCGTCCGGCATCTCCCAGGTGCGGGGGGAGCCGATCGCGGGACAGATCGCCGGCTCGATGCAGTGGGTGGGACACACCCAGTCGGCGAACGAAACGTAGCGCGTCCGGTCCGTCGCGGTCCGGTCGTACGGCGTGTCGAGGCTTCCCGGAACGGGGATGACCTCGAGGACGCGCCGCGGGAAGCGCGCCTCGGTCCGCCGCACCACCCACTCGAACATCAGGTGCGACATGTGCGGGGAGGGCACGATGTGATCGCGCGCGGCGTCGCTCGGTCCGGGACTCGTCGCGAACAGAAAGTGATCGAAGAAGGCGTCCCATTCGCTGGTGACGTAGCGACGGTCGGGCGCCTCCGGCAGTTCGCGCCGCGCGCGACAATCGGGATCGCGATCCACCACGATCACCGTGTGATACTCTGCCTTGCCGCGTGCCTTCGCCTTGGCGAGCTGCGCGGCGTAGAACGTCCCGTAGCACCCCCCACCCACCACCACGATGTCCCGCATCCGGGCGGGCGGCGTGGCTTCGCTCACCGGATCAGCCGCCCACCGTCCACCGGCAGCACGACGCCGGTGACGTAGTCGCTGTGCAGCAGGAACAGCACCGCCTGGACGATGTCGTCGGGACCGCCCAGGCGCTTCAGCGGCGTCGTGTCGATGAGATGGGCGCGGGCGCTGTCCGGCCAGTCGTCCGGCGGCAGAATCGCTCCCGGCGCGACGGCATTGACGGTCACGTCGGGTGCGAGCACGCGCGCCAACCCCTGCGTGAGCATCACCACCGCCGCTTTGCTGATGTTGAGCGGCAGATACGACGGCCACACCTCGAAGGCGGCCACGTCGGCGAGGTTGACGATCTTCCCGTGCCGTGCGCGCAGGTGCGGAGCCGCACCCTGCGACACGAAGAACGCCGCGGAGAGATTCAGCGCCATCGTGTCGTGCCACGCCTCAGGCGTAATATCGGCGAAGTCGGCGCGGGCGATCACGGCGGCGGAATTGATGAGAATATCGAGCCGGCCGAAGGTCTGGGCCACGCGGTCCGGCAGCGCCTTCGCAATGTGGGAGTCCCGCAGGTCCCCCGGGAACCGCTCCGCACGTCGTCCGGCCGCGCGGGCCGCGCGCAGCGTGTCATCCGCGCCGGCCGCCGACGTGTGGTGGTGGACCGCGAGGTCGCATCCAGCTCGCGCCAACCCGATGGCGATCGCGGCCCCCAGGCGGCGCCCTGCCCCCGTCACGAGCGCGACCCGACCGGCGAGCTCCACCGTCTCAGTCCGGCGCCGCGAGCAGCGGCAGCACGTGCCCGGTAACCGTGGCGGCGCTGTCGGAGGCGAGCCAGAGCACCGTCCGGACCAGGTCGGCCATCTCGACGAAGCGCGCCCCGGCTCCCATATCGCGCACGTTCGTGTCGGTGCGAACCGCCTCGGGCGCAATCGCATTGACGCGAATGCGGTCGTCCCGGAACTCGCGGGCGAGCGCGCGCGTCAGGGCCGCCACGCCTCCCTTGGCCGCCGCGTACGCGGCCAGGTTCAGTGCCGGCTGGCGCACGGCGATCGACGCGAAGTTGACGATCGCCCCGCCACCGCGGCGCCGCATGGCCGGAATCGCCGCCTGACTCATGGCGAACACGGTGCGCAGGTTGCTGGCGATCTCCCGATCGAGCGCGGCGACGTCGCTCTCGAGAAACGGACCGTAGCTGGTGAGCCCACCGGCGGTATTGATCAGGAGATCCAGACCGCCGAAACGCTGCTCCGCGGTCGCGACCGCGGCCCGGGCGGCGCCGGAGTCGCTCAGGTCGCCCGCGGCGAGCGCCGCCCTGATGCCGCTCGCCTCGAGCTCCGACACCCGGGCCTCGAGGGTGGATCGGTTACGCGCCGCCACGACGACCTTCGCGCCGGCGTCGCCCAACGCCCGAGCGATTGCGGCGCCGATCTGGCCCGCCTGGCCCACACCGGTGACGAGGGCCACCTTGTCGGTGAACGACGCACCCTGATCCACTACCCCCCCTGGGCCGCAGCGACGATGTCGTCCACCGCCGGCGCGCCGCGCTGGCCGAAGCGCACCGCCCCGTCCTTGCCCACGACGTACACGGTGCGGGCAATGCCGCGGTCGTCTTCCTTCAGAGCGTGATACGCCCGGGCGATCGCGCGGTCGGGATCGGAGAGCAACGGAAAATTGAACCGCATCTTGTCGACGTACTTCTTATGGGCGTCGATCGACGCCGGGTTCACGCCGAAGGGCCGGATCCCGGCATGCTCGAACTTGGTCATCTCATCGCGCACGGCGGAGAGTTGGCGGTTTCACCCAGGGGTATTGTTGCCCGGATAAAACACGAGGGCCACGGGGCCGCGACGTAGCAGGTCGGTCAGTCGGTATGTCTGACCATCCGACGCAGCAGCCTCGAACACCGGAGCACGAGAACCGATCGCGAGCGGCTCACTCATAAGTACGCATTCTCCTTACGTAGTCCCACCCTGCGCCTTTATCCATACGCCTGAGTCTTTCGCACCTCCAACTCCTCCAACCATTCGAGGGGAACGTCCATTCCTCCCAATGGGGCGTGCGTGCCTCCCATATCACCTTCGCCGTGCCAGTCCGATCCGCCGGATACGGCGAGGTCGAGCTTACGCGCCAGCTTCGTGAGGCGCGTTTCGACGTGCTTGGGGTGACTGGGGTGGCGCACTTCAATGCCGTCGAGACCCTCCGCCTGCAGGGCCTTGAGCTGCGGCTCCTGCCCGCGCTCCCCCAGATGGGCGGCGAGCACGAGTCCGCCGCTCTGGTGCACCAGGTCCGCGACCGCACGCAGCGTCGGGAGTGTTTTTTCCACGAAGGCAGGGCGGCCGCGGCCGAGAAACCGGTCGAAGGCCTGCTCGAAATCGTCGA
>DASTHG010000360.1:0-3748 GCA_035718325.1 Gemmatimonadales bacterium
CGAAAACCGTCAAGCAGTGTGGCACGGCTGCCACGATTCGGACGTTCTATATTTGTCCACCCTTCATCTCGGGCCATCCAAGGCAATGCACGTCGCTACCCGCACCCTGACCTTCACCGAATCGGTCATCCGTGGGATGACCCGCCTCGCGGCACAGCACGATGCCATCAACCTGGCACAGGGTTTCCCCAATTTCCCCTGCCCCGAGGTGCTGAAGGAGGCCGCGGCCCGGGCCATCCGTTCCGATATCAATCAGTATGCCATCACGTGGGGGGCGAAACGCCTGCGGGATGCCATCGTCCGGAAGTACGCTGATTGGTACAAAATGACCGTCGATCCTGAGACGGAGATCACAGTCACCTGCGGCGCCACCGAGGCGATGGCCTCGACCATGCTGGCGATCGTCGACCCGGGCGACGAAGTGATCGTGTTCGAGCCGTTTTACGAGAACTACGGCCCGGACACGATTCTCTGCGGGGCCAAACCGGTGTTCGTCCCGATCGCAGCGGACGGGCCGCTCGATCTCGACCGGCTGCGTGCGGCGTTCACCAAGAGGACGAGGGCCGTCATCCTCTGCACCCCCAACAACCCGACCGGGAAGGTGTTCAATCGCGCCGAGCTGGAGGAAATCGCCGACTGCTGCCGCCGTTTCAACTGTTACGCGGTCACCGACGAGATCTACGAGCATATCTATTACGAGGGCAAACACGTCCCTATCGCTACCCTCGATGGCATGCGCGAGCGCACCATCACGGTGAGCGGATACTCCAAGACGTTCAGCATCACAGGCTGGCGCATCGGAACGATCGTGGCCCCGCGGGAAACCACCGACGCCATCCGCAAGGTGCACGACTTCCTCACCGTAGGAGCGCCCGCACCGCTGCAGGAGGCGGTGGCGGTAGCGATCGAGACGCTGGGACGGGATTTCTACGATGGGCTGGCACGCGATTACCGCGCGCGGCGCGATCTGCTCTGTAGCGCACTGGTTGCGGCAGGATTCCGCTGCACGCCGCCGGCCGGCGCGTACTACGTCATGACCGATTTCTCGTCGCTCTCCGATCTCCCCGACGACCGCTTCGCCCACTGGCTCACGACCGAGCATGGCGTCACCCCGGTGCCGGGCTCGAGCTTCTTCAGCCGTCCGGAGATGGGGCGGCGGCAGGTGCGGTTCGCATTCTGTAAGACGCTGCCGATGTTGGAAGAGGCGGCGCAACGGTTGCGCGGCGTCGGCGGCCCCAGGGACTAGCTAGAGCGCCTCTTCAATCTCCTTGTGACTCTGCAGCAGCAGCTCGACTTCCTGGGCTGCTGCGCGCGCGAGGGTCAGGTCGGTGGTGAGACTGTGCACGCTCCCTGCCCCGGCGTGCAGCTTCAAGAGGTTGAGTCGTATCGTTTCCAGCGCCGCCACGGCGTCCTTGAGGCGACGCTGCACCAGCTCGCGCTCGCTTTCGAGGTCGGTTACGATGCGGTCGCGCTTTTCCTTGATATCGCCCGCGATCTGACCCGACAGCCGTCCGCGCTCCTCCGCCCCCTGCAGCGCGTCGTTCAGCTCTTCCAGCCGCGCGCGCATCCGTCCCGCATCGTGCTCCAGCCGTTTCAACACCTCGGGCAGCTCCCGGAGCTCCTCGCGCGTCTCCTTGGGAAGGTCCTCAAACAGCCGCTCGGCGGCCATGCCGAGCACCAGCTCGGTGGGGCGGAACGTAAACCCGGATGAAAGAGCGGGACGCCCCGCCTGCACGCGCACACGGCCGAAGATCAGCCGTCCGATCGGGCCACGCCAAATGCGCAGCCACAGCTCCGTGCCCAGATCCTTGCGGCGTGACAGTCTGACCGCGGCCATGACCCCTGTGGGCATGGCGACCATGATGCCAAGGCCGCCGAGGACACCGGTAAACAGTCCCGCGGTGCCTCCGTAGCCGACACTCACCGCGACTCCCAGCACGGCGGTTCCGACTCCCGCCAAGGAAAGCCACCGCAACATCCGTTCGAAGTGTGATGGGCCACGCCCCCACTCGTACGCCCGCTCTTCCGCCGTCCCGTCGAGCTCCGATTTGAACGCATCCACCACGTCCACTCGTGTAAAACCATCTTGGGCGAGACGGGTGACACGGGAGAGCATGATTGCCAGCGGCCCGAGCGTGAGACCGGCGACGAACGTCACCAGGCTCGCCGCGAGACCGCCCCCGCTTTGGACTACGGCCGCGGTCAATCCGGACAGTCCCCAGAAGTAGGCAAGGCTGCCCAGCAGACCGAACCGGCCACCGCGTTTCGCAAAGACGCGCAGCGGCACGGGCAACTGCTTGCGCTGCTCGAGCGCCAGGCCCATCTGATCGGCGAGCGCCGCGGCGCTCTCCGGCCGGTCGTCTCGTTCTTTGGCGAGACACTTGTCGATCGTCTGCGCGAGGCGGCGTGGCGTCCCGTCCGCGACGGTCGCCACGGGTCGGGCGGCCTCGGTCACCTGTTTGGCGAGCACCTCGGTCGCCTTGGTCCCGGTGAACGGCAGCCGGCCGGAGAGCATGAAGTAGCCTACAACACCGAGGGAGTAGAGATCGCTCTTGGCGTCCACCTTCTCCCCCAGCGCCTGCTCGGGACTCATGAACTCCGGCGTGCCGATGACGTCGCCGCCGTCGACGCCCGACGCCCCGCTCACCTGCGCCGCGATCCCGAAGTCGGCGACCAGCGCCCGTCCCGACCCCGTCTCCAGAATGATGTTGTCGGGCTTCACGTCGCGGTGAATCACGCCCTGTGCGTGGGCGTAGGCGAGTGCCCACGCGACCTCGCGTAACAAGCGCGCAGCGTCGCCGGGCGGCAGGGGCCCGCGATGGCGCACGCGCTCGGTGAGGGTCTCGCCCTCGACGTACGCCATCGCGAAGAAGACGTAATCGCCCACTTCATCGACCGCGTAGATCGGGATGATGTTCGGGTGCGACAACTTGGCGGCGAGGCGCGCCTCGCGCAGGAACCGCTCGCGCAGCGCGGACTCGGTGGCGAGACGCGGCGGCAACAGTTTCAAGGCCACCGGCCGGTCGAGCCGCACCTCGCGCGCCAGGTACACGACCCCCATCCCGCCGCGGCCCAGCTCGCGCTCGATCGAATACCGGCCCGCCAGGGCGGACTGGAAATCGACGAACAGGCGGTCGAGGGCCGTGGAGGGCGATGACGGGCGGCGAGAGTCCATCCTGATAGAGGATTCTAACGCGCGCCGTCGTTCACCGCCTTTCCCGACCTTCCCCGCTCCCCCGCCCAGCATCACATTCCCCGGAGTGTCTCTGCGGATCGTTTCACTACTTCCGGCGGCAACGGAAGTCGTCGCCGCACTCGGTGCCGGGAATTGGCTCGTCGGCGTCTCGCACGAGTGCGACTATCCTCCCGACATCGTGCGTGGCCTGCCGCGAGTTACACGTACCACGATCGACGGCTCCCAATCCTCCGGTGAGATCGACCGCGCGGTGCGCGCCGCCGGTGCCGCCGCCACCGCCATCGACGCCGCTCTCCTCGCTGAACTGCGTCCTGACGTCATCGTCGGGCAGAGTGTGTGCGACGTTTGCGCCGTGGGCGGCGACGCGCTGACGCGCGCCGTGGCCGATTGGCCTGTGCGTCCCCACATCGTCGACCTGCACGCGCACACGCTGGATGGTGCGCTCAGGGACATGCTGACCGTCGGTGATGCGCTCGATCTCCGGGGCGAGGCCGAGGAGCTCGTCGCAGGACTCCGGTATCGCTTGCATCGCGTACAGGCTGGTCACGCGTC
>DASTHG010000361.1:0-2663 GCA_035718325.1 Gemmatimonadales bacterium
CGCAGCTCGGCGCCGTCGCGCTGGCCGCGGCGTGCACGTCTCCTGGAAAAGGGATGATTGCGCTGGAGGGCGCGACGCTGATCGACGGCTCGGGCGGAGCGCCCAAAACCGACGCGCTGATCCTCATTAAGGATGGGGCGATCAAAGCGGTCGCCCGCGTGAACGAAATCAAGGTGCCGCGCGGCGCCGAGCGCATCAATCTGCTGGGCAAGACGATCATTCCCGGCCTGATCGACGCCGACGCGATGGTGGAGCGGTGGGCGCTGCCGCGCTACATCGCGTGGGGAGTCACCACGGTGCGCGACGTGCATTCGCCGGCGGATTCAGGGTATACGCTGAGGAAAGACGTCGATCTCGGATCCATCATCGGGCCGCGCGTGTACACGGCGGGGGCGGCGATCGACGGGCTCGCCCCCACGCTCCCCGGCGCCGCCGCGGTGTCGGGAGACGAGGAAGCCCGACAGGCGGTGGATCAGCGCGCCGTCGCCGGAGCGGATTTCGTGATGGTCTACACGAAGATCACGCCGGAGCTGCTCAGGGCCATCATCGACGAAGCGTCGACGCTGCGGCTGCGCGTCGCGGCCCGGGTCGGCAAGGTCGACGCCGTGTCCGCCGCACGTGCCGGCGTCGCGTCGCTGGAAGATCTCTCGGGCGTCGTCGCGTCGGCGCTGGATCCTGCCCCCTTCGTCCGCGCCAACGATCTTTTCTTCCCCGGCCTCACGCTGGAAGAGGCCAGTTGGGGAGGGCTCGACTCGGCGACGGTAGAGCGAACGGCCCGTGCCCTCGCTGCCACGCACGTCGCCATCGTGCCGGCACTGGTCGCGCACGACACGTACGCCCGGTTCGACGATCCCGCCCTGGCCACGCGCTTCGGCATGTCCGACGTCCCCGGCGATGCCGCGACGGTGCGCGACGCCGCGGGGTGGCTGCAGCGCAGCGGCTGGCGTGCAGCGCAGTTCGCTGCGTTCCGCCGCGGCCGCGACCGCCAGGATCAGTTCGTGCGGGACTTCAAGGCCGCCGGGGGACTCGTGGCGACGGGCACGGACGCCGCGAGCGCGCTCCTCGTGCCGGGGGCATCGCTGCACGAAGAGCTCGCGCTGCTCGTCGCGACGGGCTTCACCCCGATCGAGGCGCTCACGGCTGCGACCCGGCACGCCGCCCAGGTGCTCGCCGCCGATTCGGTCGGCGTGCTGGTGCCGGGCAAGGTGGCCGATCTGGTCGTGCTCAACCGCAGTCCCGTCGATGACATCTCCGCCACCCGCGATATCGCGTGGGTAATGTTGCGCGGGCGGGCGATCAAACCGGATTCTTTGAGGGCCGAATGGAAAAAGTGACCTGTGCGGGGCTCGCGCTGCTCGCCGTTGCAGCGTGCCAGCGCCCCAAGCCGTCGAATACCGCCCCACCGCCGCCGCCGACGAACGCCACCTACGATCTGTTGCTCACCGGTGGCTGGATCGTCGACGGCAGCGGCAATCCGCGCTGGCGCGGCGACCTCGGCGTGCGCGGCGATCGCATCGCCGCGATCGGCCGGCTCACCGGGACGGCGAAGGAAACGCTCGACGTGAAGGGCCTGGTCGTCGCGCCCGGCTTCATCGACATGCTGGGACAGTCGGAAACGAACGTCCTGATCGACAACCGGGCGCTCTCCAAGGTGACGCAGGGCATCACCACCGAGGTGACCGGCGAAGGCGGCTCGGTCGCGCCGCTCACCGACCGGCTGGTCGCGCTCGATTCCGCGGTGATGAAGAAGTACAAGTTCAGCGAAGACTGGCGTGATCTCGACGGCTACTTCGCCCACCTCGAACACACCGGCTCCACCATCAACATCGCGACGTTCGTCGGCGCCACGCAGGTGCGCATGGCGGTGATCGGTTTCGCCAACCGCCCGGCGACCGGCCCCGAGCAGGCCCACATGGAAGCCCTGGTCGACACGATGATGGAACAGGGTGCCCTCGGCGTGTCGACGGCGCTGCTGTACGCCCCGGCGATCTACGCGCCGACCGAAGAACTGATCGGGCTGGCCCGCGCGGCGCGCCGCCACGGCGGCATCTACGCCTCGCACATTCGCAACGAAGCGGCACACGAAGACGAGGCACTCGACGAAGTGTTCCGTATCGCGCAGGCCGCCGATATCCCCGCCGAGATCTGGCACTTCAAGGCGGCGGGCGCACCGCAGTGGGGTCACATGTCGCACCTGATTCAGCGCATCGACTCCGCCCGGGCGGCCGGGCTCGACATCACCGCCGACCAGTATCCCTACATCGCCGCCGCCACGTCGCTCGACGCGTCGATCCCGCAGTGGGCGCACGCGGGCGGGACCGATTCCCTGCTGGCCCGGCTGCGCGACCGGCCGACGCGGGCCAAGCTGCGCACCGAGATGCTGACCGGCGGTGGGGACGAGAACCCGTACATCAATTCGGGCGGCGCCGACGGGGTGATGATCGCCGGGGTGTTCCAGGACTCGCTCCATGCGCTCGACGGACGTCACCTCGGCGAGATCGCTCGTGAGCGCAAGAAAGACCCGATCGAGACGCTGTTCGACATCGTGCTCGCCGACCACGCTCGCACCGGGGCGATCTACTTCGAGATGCGGGATGACGATGTGCAGGCGGCGCTGAAGACGTGGTGGGTCGCGGTGGATTGCGATGCGTCCGGCGTCGCCC
>DASTHG010000362.1:0-3918 GCA_035718325.1 Gemmatimonadales bacterium
TGGAGTCGGGGGACCCGAGTACTTGGCCTTCGTTTCGCCTTCGAAGGGATGGAGTCCGGCCGCGTCGCCCTTGGAATACTCGTACCAGGAGCTGTTGATGAACTCTTTCACCTGGTTCTGGTCGTACGGCACAACCCTGGAGAGATCCTTATTGAGGATGATGCCGCGCGGGAAGTACAACGAGTTGAGATCGCGCACATCGGTCTCGGGGAACTCACCGCACGCGAGGTAGTTGCCCGTCCCCCCGCCGATGGCTCCCCATTCCTTATAGAAGCCGGCGATCGCGACCAGGTCGGGCCAGTACACCTCCTCCACGAACCGGCGTGCCCGTCCGATCATGTCGTGAATGTCGGCCAGCTTCGCCGCGTTGATGGTGACGCGACCATCGAGGTTGATGGCCGACGCCATCCCGCCCACCAGGAAGTTCGGGTGCGGGTTCTTGCCGCCGAAGATCGTGTGCAGCCGGATGACGTCCCGCTGCCAGTCGAGCGCTTCGAGGTAATGGGCGACGCCCAGGAGGTTCACGGCAGGGGGCAGCTTGTACGCCGGGTGACCCCAGTAGCCGTTGGTGAAGATGCCGAGCTGGCCGCCCGAGACGAACGTCTTGACGCGGTTCTGGACTTCCCGAAAGTACGTCTCCGAGTTGTTCGGCCACGGCGAGATCTTCTTCGCGATCGCCGCCGTGTCCGCCGGGTTGGCGGAGAGCGCGCTGACCACATCCACCCAATCGAGCGCGTGCAGGTGGTAGAAGTGCATCACGTGGTCCTGTACAAACTGCATGCCGTGAATCAAGTTGCGGATCGTATTTGCGTTGGCGGGGATCTTGATGTCCAGTGCATCCTCCACGGCGCGACAGCTCGCCACCGCGTGCACCACGGTACAGACGCCGCAGATCCGCTGCGTAAACGCCCAGGCATCCCGCGGATCCCGCCCCTGCATGATGATCTCGATGCCGCGGAACTGTGTGGACGTCGCCCAGGCGTTGGTAATGCGGCCGTTTTCGGCTTGCGCCTCGATGCGCAGGTGTCCCTCGATCCGGGTGATGGGATCGACGACGACCCTAGTGCTGGCCATGGCCGCCTCCTTCGCCGTGCGTCGGGGTTTCGATGATCGGGAGGTTGCGGCGCGCCCGTATCTGGTGCACGCCGGTGGCGATTGCATGCGCGGCGACGCCCGCCGTCGCCCCGATCGCGAGTGCCGCACCGAGCGTGTCCGCATAGCGCTCCACGCCGAAGCCGGCGACGTTCGGGAGACGCCCGTAGAACGGCGTCATCGTGTCCCAGAAATTCCGCTCGGTGCAGCCGAGGCAGGGGTGTCCGGCGCCGATTGGCCAGCTGGTGCCGCTGTTCCATTGAAAGATGGGGCAGGGTGAGAACGTCGCCGGACCTTTGCAACCGACGTGGTACAAACACCAGCCCTTACGCGCCGCCTCGTCGTCGAACTCCTCGACGAATTGGCCGGCGTCGAAGTTCGCGCGCCGGGGGCACTGGTCGTGGATCCGCGCGCCGTATGCAAACAGCGGACGGCCCTCATAGTCGGTCGCCGGCAGCCGGCCGAAGCTCAGGTAATGCACGATGGTCGCCGTGACCACGTCAGCGATCGGCGGGCAGCCGGCGATGTTTACCACCGGTTTGTCCTTGACGATGTCACCCACGCCGACGGCGCCGGTCGGATTAGGTCGCGATGCCTGAATGTTGCCCCAGTGGGCGCAGGCCCCGATGGCGATCACCGCCTTGGCGCCTTTCGCGCCTTCTTCGAGGATCTCCTTCACCGGGCGACCGGCGATGGTCGTGTAGATCCCACCGTCCTTCAGCGGCACGGACCCGGTCACGACGAGCAGATATTCGCCGTTGTTCTTCTCCATCGCCTGCTTCAGGGCCTTTTCCACCGCGAACCCCGCTGCGGCCATGAGGTTTTCCTGGAAGTCGAGTGACACGACGTCGAGCACGAGGTCGCCGATCGTGGGGTCCGCGGCGCGCAGCACCGACTCGGTACAACCGGTGCACTCCTGCAGCGAGAGCCAGATGACGCTCGGTCGCTTGACCGCCGAGAGCGCTCGCGCGATGCGCGGTGTCGCGAGCTCACCGAGCCCGAGAATCGCGGCCATCTGGCCGCAGAACGCGAGGAACTCGCGTCGGCTGACGCCGCGGTGTTCGAGATACTGGTCGAGGGACTGACCTTCGGCCCAGGGCTGCGCGGTGGGGAAATACATGGCGGGGCCTCCGCAGGTGCGGTCGAGTGAGATTGTCCTTCCACAGATACCGATCAATCCGAAAGGCAACAAGCAAACTGGAGTGAAGAGACCTTTATCGTCGCTTCATGATCGCTGCAGGAGCGGGCCGTGAGACTAGTGACAGGTGTCTGCAGGAGCTGGCGTGGATCTCGACCAATTGATCGCGACCGAACAGCGGCTGGACGAATCGCTCCGCCGGGCGCGCGCCGAGGCCGACCGGTTGATCGAGGACGCGCAGGCGGCGTCGCGCCGGGCGGAGGCCGCTCTCGCCGCCGACATCGAGGCGGCGGCCGGTGCAAAGGCCCTCACGGCGGCGACCGAACGCCGGGAGCGTGAGGCGGCGATCGCCCGTGAGACCGCGGAGCAGGTCGCCCGCTACGACAACGTTCCCGCCACGCGCATTGGCGCCCTGGCGCGGGATGTGGTGGATCAACTCGTGATCGAAGAGACGCCATGATCATCGCCATGGCGAAGCTGCGGATTCTGGGGCCCCGCGAGCGCCTCGAGGAAGTGCTGCGCGTGCTGCAGGATTTGAGTCTCATCCATCTGTCCAGCCCCGAGGCCGCTCCGCTGGCGCGCGTGCAGCTGACGCCGGCACAGGAGCGTGAGCGCCGCCATCTGGCTGCGGCGCTCGAGGACGTCGAGCGTGCGGTCAATGCTCTCAGTGTCTCCGAGGGATCGGCCCCGGCACCGGCTTCCGTCACCCGCGCCGACCTGGCGCGGTGGGTCTGGCTGGCGTCGCGACTGCGGCGCGAAACGGAGCGCCTGACGGCGCGGACCACCGCGCTCGAGGAAGAGCGTGCGCTGATCATGAAGTACCAGCAGTTCTTCTCCGCCTTTCGCGCGTTGCTGGAGAGTGAGACCCGCTGGCCCAACGCCACGACGTATCACGTGCTGCTGCGCGGAGGCGATACCGCCACCATTCCCCAGCTGCGTGCCACGCTGTCCGCGGCCATCGGCGAGGAGTTCCAGCTCTTCAGCCAGCCGCTCCCGAGCGGCGAGACGGCGGTCCTCATCGTCGTGTCGGCTCAGGCCGCCGGCCGGGTCGAGCGCCTCCTCGCCGACGCGCGGGTGCAGGAGATCCCCGTTCCCGAAGCGTACGGCGGGAAGTCCCTCACGGCCGCCATCCCCCGCATGCTGGAGCGGCTCGGCGAAATCCCCCGCGAGCGGGAGGAGATCCGCGCGCGGCTCCGCGCGCTGGGGCGCGAGCATGGGGCGACGCTGCGCACCGCGCGCGTCGCGCTACATGACCGCCTGCGGGCGCTCGGTGCGCTGCCGCTGACGGGCGTTACGACGCGGGCGTTCGTCCTCGAAGGCTGGGTTCCCGCGGGCAGCCGGCACCGGCTCGACTCGGGACTCAGCGCGGCGTTCGGGGACGATGTCGTAGTGAGCGAGGTGTCGCGGGAGGAGTGGGAGTCGGAGCAGGCGCCGGTCGTGCTCTCGAATCCCCGGCTCCTGCGCCCCTTCGAAACGCTCGTCGGACTGATGCCGCTGCCGCGCTACGGCTCGATCGACCCCACGCCCTTCGTCGCCGTCTTCTTCCCGGCCTTCTTCGGGTTGATGGTGGGAGACGTCGGCTATGGCGTGGTCCTCGCGGCGCTGGGTCTCTTGCTGCACGCCCGGTCGCGTTCGGGGACGACGCTGCGCAACGTCTCGGAGATCATCGGGCCATGCGCACTGTTCTC
>DASTHG010000363.1:0-6607 GCA_035718325.1 Gemmatimonadales bacterium
ACCAGCGACGGGCGCTGGGCCGTTAGCATCCGGGGCCCCGGCGGAGTCGACACCATCCGGGCGCGGGTCGTGATCGGGGCCGACGGCGTCGAAACGATGGTCGGCCGGTGGGCAGGGCTCGACACGCGCGTGCCGTCGCGCGACATGGAGTCGTGCGCGCAGTACGTCATCCAGGGCATCGATTTCGATCCCGACGCGATCTACCTGCAGTTCGGAGATCACATTGCGCCCGGTGGCTACGCCTGGCTGTTCCCCAAGGGCGAGGGAATAGCGAACGTCGGGCTGGGCATCCTCGCCCTGAAGAGCAATGGCAAGAGCGCGCGCGAATACCTCGATGCCTGGATCGCGCGACGCTACGCGGGCGGCGCGCGCCTCGCCTACACTGTGGGCGGCGTCATCGTGCATCCGACCATCAAGCAGACGACGACCGGCGGCGTGCTCATCGCCGGTGATGCGGCGCACATGGTGAACCCGCTTTCGGGCGGCGGCATCGTGAACGCGATGAAAGCGGGCCGGCTCGCTGGGCGCACGGCCGCGCAGGCCATCGCGCAGGGGGATACCAGCGCCGGCCGGCTGCAGAGCTACCACGACGCGTGGATGCGGATGCTTGGCGAGGACCACCTCAAGTACTACCGCATCAAGCAGGCGCTCGAGCGACTGGACGACGGCTTTTACGACGGGCTGGCGCGGACGGTCAACAAGATCCCCGAGCGGAAACGCACCCTCGGGCGGATTTTTGCTCATGCCCTGGTCAAGCATCCGCAGCTGATTCCGGTGGCGGCGAGATTCTTCGTGTAATGCAGAATGCAGAAGGATGAATGCAGAATGGATCTTAGTTGCCATTCTGCATTCTGCATTCAACATTCTGCATTGGGAGGCACATGCTGAACATCGATTTGCGGGGGAAACGTGCGCTCGTGGCGGGGGTCGCCGACGACGCGGGGTTCGGGTTCGCCATCGCCAAGGCACTGGCGGAAGCCGGGGCGAGCGTGTGCACCGGCACCTGGCCGCCGGCGCTCAACATTTTTCACAACCTGCTCGAGCGCGGCAAGATCGACGAAGCGCGCCAGATGCCCGACGGCTCAAAGCTCGAGTTCGAGAAAATCTATCCCCTCGATGCCGCCTACGACACGATCGCAGACGCTCCCGAAGAGGTCCGCACCAACAAACGCTATAAGGAAGTAGGAGATTTCTCCGTCGAAGGCCTGCGCCAGCGGCTCGTCGCCGACTTCGGCGAGCAGGCGTTGGATATCGTCGTCCATTCCCTGGCCAACGGGCCCGAAGTCAAGAAGCCTCTGCTCGAAACGAGCCGCGCCGGCTATCTGACGGCCGTGAGCATCAGCGCCTACTCGCTCACATCGTTGGTGAGCCGGCTCTCGCCTCATATGAAACGCGGGGGAGCCTTCATCTCGCTCACCTACATGGCGAGCGAGCGCGTCGTCCCCGGCTACGGCGGCGGGATGTCGTCGGCCAAAGCCGCGCTCGAGAGCGACACGCGTACCCTGGCGTTCGAGGCCGGCCGCCGCTGGGGCCACCGCGTCAACACGATCTCCGCGGGCCCGCTGGCCTCCCGAGCGGCGAGCGCCATCGGCAAGATCGAGCACATGGTGGACTACTACGCGGCCAATTCACCCATCCCCGAATCGCTGCTCGCGCGCGAGGTCGGGGTCACTGGGGCGTTCTTGTGTAGCGCACTGGCGAGCGGGATTACGGGTACGACGATCTACGTCGACAAGGGCTATCACGCCATGGGCATGGGCGTGTCGGGGGGACAGGTCCTCTAGCGTCCGTTGTGTGCGGGACGCCAGCTCGAGCGGTAGCGGCCGGCCAACGCCAGTAGCAACGTCGTCCCCAGTGCGCAGCGGTTGGCGAGGTGCGCCGCGAAGCGCCCCGCCGTGCCGACCGGTCCCGCGCGCAGCGCGAACGGCCGCGTCAGCACATCCCACACATACACCGGGATGCGGGCCAAACGGAGCGGATCGTTGCCGCGTTCCCACGCCCCGGCAAATCCCAGGCCGAACCCCACTTGGCGCGCCAGCTCCACCGTGCGCTCGCTCGCCGCGCCGAACGGATACGCGATCGCCAATCCCGCCGACGGCCCCAACCGCTCGACGAGCGTCTGGCGCGACCGGGTCAGCTCCTCGGTGATCGCGTCGTTGCGCAGCCAGGTGAGCCGGCGGTGGGTCCCGGAGTGCGAGCCGAAGTCGAACCCCTTGATCCGCCACGACTCGATCGCCCGCCACGAGAGCTGCGGCAGCCGGCGCAACGCATAGGGTACATCCCACGAGTTGTCGCGCTCGATGTAGTCCGTCACCAGGAAGGTCGTCGCCGTGAACCCGAGATCGGCCAGCACGGGGTAGGCGTACTCCGTGAGGCTCGCATGCCCGTCGTCGAACGTCAGCAGAAAGTCCTTGCCGTCCGACGACAGCCGCGAGACCGGAAACAGATACGGGGAGGCCGCCTGCTGGTATTGCTCGATCGTCAGCGACCGCCAGCCGCGCTTGGCGAGCGACGTCATCTGGCGGGCGAACACCTTTTGGCTGATGCGCGTGATGCCCAGCTCCAGCGGACCACCGATACGATGGTAGCACAGCACCGGGCAGCGGATCATGGTCCCGTGCTCCCGAACCCGCCTGACCCGCGGGCGCTGGGGGGCAATGCGTCCACCGTCTCCAGCTCTACCACCGCGACGCGCTGAAAGACGAGCTGCGCGATGCGCGTCCCGCGCTCCACCGTCACCGCGCTGGTGCCGAGATTGATCATGGCGACCATCAGCTCACCGCGGTAGTCGGAGTCAATCGTCGCCGGAGTGTTGGGGAGCGTGAGACCGTGCTTCACGGCGAGTCCGGAGCGGGGGCGCACCTGCGCCTCGAAGTCCGGGGGAATCGCGAGCGCCAGTCCCGTGCGTACCAGGCGGCGCTCCATCGGCTGCAGCGTGAAGGCCGGCTCGGCACTGGCCACGTCGTATCCGGCTGCCCCGGCCGTTGCGCGGGCCGGAAGCGGCAGACCGTCGTGGTGCGGGAGCCGGAGCACCTGCACCACGGGAGGGCGCTCGCTCACACGAGCGTCTGGGGATCCGCCACCGGCAACCCGAACGCCTCGGCCACCCCCGGATACACGACCTTCCCCTCGATCACGTTGAGACCGAGGAACAGCGCGCGATCGTCGCGGCAGGCCTGTTTCCAGCCGCGCTTGGCGAGCCGTTTGGCGTAGGGGAACGTCGCATTGGTCAACGCCAGCGTCGACGTGCGGGGCACGCCGCCGGGCATATTGGCGACGGCGTAGTGAATGATCCCGTCCACGACGTAGGTCGGCTGGTCGTGCGTCGTCGGCTTGATCGTCTCGATGCAGCCGCCCTGATCGACCGCCACATCGACGACGACCGAACCCGGCTTCATCAGTTTGAGATCGGCCCGCTTCACGAGGTGGGGCGCCTTGGCCCCGGGCAACAGCACGGCTCCGATGACGAGGTCGGCCTTGCGGATCGTCTCGAGGATGTTGTGATGGTTGGAGTAGAGCAAATCGACGTTCGGCGGAAGGACATCGGACAGGTACCGCAGCCGGTCGAGCGAGATGTCGAGCAACGTCACGTGGGCACCCAGACCCGCCGCCATCTTGGCCGCGTTGGTCCCCACGACACCTCCGCCGATGACCACGACCTCCCCCGGCAACACGCCCGGGACACCGCCCAGCAGGATCCCCGATCCGCCGAACACCTTCTCCAGATACTTGGCGCCCTCCTGCACCGCCATGCGACCCGCCACTTCGCTCATCGGCGTCAGCAACGGCAGCTCGCCGGTCGACAGTTGCACCGTTTCGTACGCGATCGCCACGCACCCGCTCGCGAGGATCGCTTTGGTGAGCGGCTCCGATGCCGCGAAGTGGAAATAGGTGAAGACGATCTGTCCCTTGCGGATCCGCTTCCACTCGGACTCGATCGGCTCCTTCACTTTCATGATCATTTCGGCTTTGGCCCACACCTCATCGACGGAGCCGGCGATGCTCGCCCCGACCGCGCGATACGCGTCATCGGAGAACCCGGAGCCGAGTCCCGCTCCCTGCTCCACGAGCACCGAGTGCCCATCGCCGACGAGCGACTCGGCCCCCGCGGGAACCAGGGCCACCCGGTTCTCCGCTGTCTTGATCTCTTTCGGAACGCCGACGATCATGTCAAACCCCAGATCGGTGGTGCGTCAGTTTGGCCCGAGCCAAACCACGGTCTGCCGCCCGGGCGCGAAAAACTCGGCCGCGACCTCCGCCACCCGATCCGGCGTCAACGCACCGATCTCGGCGAGGGTCGCATCCAGACCGCGATATGGCTCAGCATGGACAGCGAAGCTCGCCAAACGATACATCCGGGAGGTAGGGCTCTCCAGCGTGAGCGTCAGTTGACCCTGCGTCTGCCGCTTGGCCTGGTCGAGCGCAGCGGCCGGCAAGCCCTCGCGCGCCAGCTTCTCGTACTCGGCGCGGATCGCCGCGAGCGCCTGGGCCGCCGTCTTCGGCTGGGTCCCGACGTAGGTCCCGAGCACCCCCACCTGGCCGTAGAAATGGGAGAAGGAGTACACCGCGTAGGCGAGGCCCAACTCTTCCCGCACCCGCTGGAACAAGCGGCTCGACATCCCCCCGCCGAACACGTTGGACAGCGCCATGAGCGCGTATTTCCGCGGATCGGCGAAACGCACCGTGTCGGTCGAGAGCACGAGGTGGGTCTGCGCGGTGTCCTTGGCGTGCCGCATCTCGAGCCCGCGCTTCGCTTCCTGCGCCCGCGGCGTGGTATGCGCACTGCCCGATCCATTGGAGGCGTCGAGCCACCCCTGCGCCCCCGCCAGATCCACTAACGCCTGGTGCTCGAGGTTGCCGGCCGCGGCGATGACGCAGTTCCCGGGAAAGTAGGCGCGGTCGTGGAGCCGCTTGAGATGTTCCGCCGACAGCCCCGTCACCGTCTCCGGCGTCCCGAGGATCGAATACCCGTAAGGATGCTCCGGCCACAGGGCTTCGGCCGACAGGTCGAAGACCAGATCGTCGGGGGTATCGAGTACGGTGTTGATCTCTTCGAGGATGACGTTGCGCTCGAGGTCCAGGTCGCCCTGGCGCAGCGCCGGCCGTCGCACCAGATCGGTGAGAACGTCGAGCGCGCGGGGCAGATCGCCGTCCAGGACGCGCGCCTGGTATGCCGTCGTATCCCGGGAGGTGTACGCGTCGAGCGAGCCGCCGCGCGTTTCCAGTTCGAGCGCGATCTCCTGAGCGCTCCGCCGCGCGGTGCCCTTGAAGACCATGTGCTCGAGCAGGTGGCTCACGCCCATCTCGCCGCGCGGCTCGTGCACCGATGCCGAGCGCACCCAGATGCCCACGGCGACCGAGCGCACGCTGGCGACGCGCTCGGACAGGATCCGAACGCCGTTGGGAGCGATGGTCTGGAAGACGTCGCGGTCGAGCCGGACGGTTTCCATCACCCGGCCCGGTCGCGCTGCTCCGGCTTCTCGATCAGGGCCTTCCGAGACAGGCGCATGCGGCCGCGTTCGTCCACTTCGAGCAGCTTCACACGAACCTTATCGCCCTTCTTGACGACGTCTTCGGTACGCTCGGTCCGGCCGTGCTGCAGCTCCGAGATGTGCAGCAGGCCTTCGACCCCGGGGAGGATTTCAACGAACGCGCCGAAGGCGGTGGTGCTCTTGACGACCCCTTCGTAGATCTTGCCCACTTCGGGCGTCTGGATCATGCCGGCGATGATGTCGCGCGCCTGCTCGCCACCGCTTCCCACTGAAGAGATGGTGACCATCCCCGAGTCGTCGACGTTGATCTCGGCTCCGGTCTGCTCCTGGATCGCGCGAATCGTTTTGCCCTTGGGACCAATCAGGTCGCCGATCTTGTCCGGCGGAATTTGAATCGTGATGATGCGCGGTGCGTACTTCGAGAGCTCGGCGCGCGGCTGCGGCAGGACGCGTTCCATGATGTCGAGGATATGCAGCCGGGCCCGCTTGGCCTTCTCCAGCGCCTCGGTGAGGATCGCGAAGTCGAGCCCCTCGATCTTGATGTCCATCTGGATCGAGGTCACCCCTTCCCGCGTCCCCGCGACCTTGAAGTCCATGTCGCCGAGGTGGTCTTCACTCCCCAGGATATCCGTAAGCACCGCCACGCGAGCGCCTTCCTTGATCAGGCCCATCGCTACGCCCGCGCAGGCCGACTTGACGGGGACGCCGGCATCGTACAACGCCAGCGACCCGCCGCACACCGTGGCCATCGACGAGGATCCATTCGATTCGAGAATATCCGAGACGATGCGGATCGTGTACGGGAACGTCTCGTAGGACGGCAGGATCGCCTGAATCGCTCGCTCGGCGAGGGCCCCATGTCCCACTTCGCGACGGGAGGTCCCGCGGATCATCTTCACTTCCCCCGTCGAGAACGGCGGGAAGTTGTAATGGAGCATGAACGACTTGGTCGTTTCCTGGGCCACGTCGATGGAATCGATGCGCTGCTCGTCACGGGTCGTCCCGAGCGTCGCCGAGACGAGCGCCTGGGTCTGACCGCGGGTGAACAGCGACGATCCATGCGTTCTGGGCAGCACGCCGACCTCGCAGGTGATCGGCCGCACCGTATCGAGATC
>DASTHG010000364.1:0-29026 GCA_035718325.1 Gemmatimonadales bacterium
GACAGGAGTTGTCCGCATTGTAGCCACATGCGGCGAGGAAATTGTGAACGGCGTGGGATACTGGTCATGCGGTGTGGGAAGCTGGGGAAAGGTGGCCAGTCTCCAACACGCCGCGCACATCCCAAAACCACCTGAACCTGAAGGCTCAGTGAGCGTTAGGGACCGGCACCCACATATCCCGACGCACTACTACTACTACTAGTATTTCTATAGAAGAGAAGCAGTCAGACTCTTACCAACGCAGACCGGGGATCCGTCGGCATGAAGTTCACGATCACACGCGAACAACTGCAAGAAGGTCTCGCGGCGGTGGCGGCCGCTATTCCGGCCAAGACCACCCTGCCGGTCCTGTCGAATGTGCTGGTTGAAGCCACGAAGCAGGGGATCCGCTTGTCGGGGACAGACCTCGACATCGCCGTGAGCACGACGGTCGCGGCCGACGTCGACACCGAGGGATCGGCAACGATCCCCGCCAAGAAGCTCACCGATATCGTGCGCGAGCTGCCGGCTGCCCCGATCCGCTTCACCGGGGCAGGCGAACAGCGGGTGGGGATCGAGTGCGGGCGGTCGCGTTTCAAGCTGCTCGGTCTGCCGCGCGAAGAATTCCCTTCGTTTCCGGCAGTCAAGTTCGACAAGGCCTGGAAGGCGAGCGCCGGGGTGGTCCACAAGCTCGTCGCGCACGTGGCGTTCGCGGCGTCGACCGAGGAGAGCCGCCCGATCCTGAACGGGGTCTTGTGGGAGCTGCGGCCCAATCACATGCGCATGGTCGCGACGAACGGGCACCGGTTGGCGAAGATGGACGTGCCGGCGAGCGGCGGGTCGACCGCTGACTTGATCGTGCCGCCCAAAGCGCTGGAGCAGATCCGGCGGTTGTTCGGGCCGGAGGACGCCCTCGAGGTCGCCAAGAGCGACAATCACATCGGCTTCCGTGCGGCCGGGCGGCTCGTGTATTCGCGGTTGATCGAAGGGCCCTATCCGAACTACGAACAGGTGATCCCGCGCGAGAACGATAAGATCGCGACGGTCGACAAGATGGCGTTCGGGGCGGCGCTCCGACGCACCAGCGTCGTGGCGAGCGACCAGACGCACCGCATCCGCCTCGGCTTTTCGGGCGGCCTCGTGAAATTCTCGGTGCAGACACCGGACCTGGGGGAGGCGCAGGACGAGCTGGCCGTGAGCTACGACGGTGAACCGTTCGAGATCGGCTTCAACGCCACGTACTTGCTGGAGATCCTCAAGTATATGCCGACCGACGAAGTGCGGTTCACGTTCAAGGCACCGGAGCGCGCCGCCACAATCGAGCCGGTGGGGTGGGACGATCCCGCGAGCTATCTCGCGCTCGTGATGCCGCTGCGGCTCGTGGACTGAGTCCGCGACTCGGGCGGACGGTCGCGCGTCGAATCAGCCGTCGTGTCCCGCGTCGAGTCTTGGGGGTTCGTATCCGCCGGCACCGGGATCGGCAGCGAGTCGGCGTTCACGGTATCGAGAACCGGCGGGACGACGGGCGGGAGCAGCGTGGACGCGGGGAGCGAATCGAGCGGCTCCTCGTCGGGTGGGATGAAGACGTTCACGCCGTTGTAGCGCGCCAGGATGAGGTCGCGGCGGTGCAGCATACGCCCGGAGCGGTACGCCGGATTGGACGAGAGCGGGAACGGCAGCGTGGCCGCGAGCGCCGCCGCCTGGTCGTCACTCAGTGCTCCCGGGGCAACGCCGAAGTACCGCTGGCTCGCGGCCGGTACGCCCCAGACCCCCGGCCCCAGCTCCACAAGGTTCAGGTACAACTCCAGGATGCGGTCCTTCGGCAGCGCCACCTCCATCCGCAGCGCCGTCACGATCTCCTTGAGCTTGCGCAGCGGGTTGCGGGACGGCGAGAGGTACAGATTCTTGACGAGCTGCTGGGTGATCGTGCTGGCGCCCCGCACCCGATCCCGCTCGCGCCAGAAGGTGCGCATGGTGAGCACGAAACCGGCGTTCGGCGGCAGCCGTAACGCATCACGGATTTCGTCGAGGTCCACGCCGTGGTGCGTGCGGAAGCGGGAGTCTTCGCCGATAATGACCATGCGCTGCAGCATGCCCGGGAAGCGCGCGATCGACATCGGCTGGTAGACGCCTCCGGAGTCGCGCAGCCGCATCATCGCAGTCTGCGCGGGCCAGTGATCGCGCCACCAGACCGGCGGCGGCCACACGCCGAGCAGCCAGACGAGGGCGAACCCCGTAAGGCCTGACGCGGTCCGCCAGACGATCGTACGTTTTCGCGCGATGGTCACGGAGTAAAGGTATGGATATCTCAGGCCTCCAGCAGCGCCTGCAGGAGGCGTTGGGGAAGCAATTCACGGTTGGGCCGCTGCTCGGGCAGGGCGGCTTCGCCGTCGTTTTCCGCACCCGGGACCACGCCCTCAATCGCGACGTCGCGGTGAAGGTGCTGGACACCGCGGGTGCTCCCGCGCCGACGCTCTCCGAGCGCTTCGTGCGCGAGGCCCAGACCATTGCCCGCCTCGAGCACCCCAACATCGTCCCGATCTACGAAGTCGGACAGCAGGCCGAGCTCTTGTATCTCGCCATGCGGTGCGTCGACGGGCCGAGCCTGCGCCAGCTCCTGGGGAGCCGGCCGATGCGCCGGCTGTCGCCGGGTGACGCGGCGCGGGTGGCGCGTGCGGTCGCCGACGCGTTGTCCTACGCCCACGTCGAGGGCGTGGTCCACCGCGACATCAAACCCGACAACATTCTGCTCGACAAGCGCGGCAACGTGCTCGTCACCGACTTCGGCATCGCCAAAGCCGCCCAGGCCGCGACCGCGGCGCAGTTGACGACCGAGGGGATGATCATCGGGACCCCGCAGTACATGAGCCCCGAGCAGGCGGCGGGAGACGTCGTCGACGGCCGCTCCGACATCTACTCGCTCGGGATCGTGTTGTACCAGATGCTGTCGGGCGGGCCGCCGTTCGACGGCGATTCTTCGGCGAAGATCATCGCCCAGCAGCTCACCGCTGTGCCACGGGACATCCGCGAGCTGCGCAGCGACGTGACCCCCGAGCTGGGGGCAGTGCTCGCGCGCATGCTCGCGAAGGACCCCGGCGAGCGCTTCCAGAGCGCGGGAGAAGTGAGTCGCGCGCTGGTTGACGCCCTGCCCACGGCGGCGAAGCAGCGCGTGCAGCATCGTACGACGTGGTTCTCCATGTTCGTGAAATCGCTCGTCGGGGTGTCGCTGGCGGGATGCCTCGCCGGCGCGGCGTTCATCGCGGGCGCGGTCGTAGTGTTCTGGTACGTGCTCGCAGCGGCGCCGTGGATGGCGACGAACACCGCCGCGCTTCCCGATTCGCTGCGTGCGTCCCTCACGGCGGTGCGCCTGCTCTCCCCCGGTGACAGCGTGCAACTCGCGTTCCGCCCGCGCGATCGCGGCGACACCATCTTCTTTCTTGTGTCCAATCGCCGCGTCGGGGTGCTGACTCCGCACGGCGGCCGCAGCTACCCGCGCGACAGCGTGGCATACACGTTCGATCTGGAATGGAAAGGCGGTCCCGACGTTCGCTACATCCTCATCCTGCCGGGGACCCGGCGTGACACCGTCTACCCGGACATGACGCCGCGTGGAGCGTGGTCGCTGACAGGACCGCTGCAACGGCTGTTGCCGTCGGATTCGATCGGGCGAAAAGTCCGGATTACCGGGGGACCACGGTGAGGCTAGCGCGGAGTGCGGCTCGACACTCCGTAGACGTTCACCGCATCGACTTTGGAGAAGTCTCCCGGCGTCGAGCCAACGGCCCCGACGCGATCACGAACCCCGATCGACAGACCGAACAGCAGCGCTCGGGCGTGGAGCGAGCCGTTGGTGTCGTAGCGGGCGAGCAGTCCTACTCTGGGCGAGCGCGGCCAGAGCGCCTCGGCCTCCACGGTATAGCCCCGGGCAGTCGAATCTGACACGATGCTCGCCTGGGCCGACAGCGCGAGCGCCGATCCGAACGGCCGCAGCGTGACCGAGGGAACGAGGCTCGTTGCCTGGCGGATCCCGAAGATCCGCGGGCGGCCGATGTTGCGGATCGCCCCGCCGACCGTGACGGTCGAGGACCAATCGTAGCGCGCTCCCATATCCCACGTCGTGCCCTGGTTGGCGCCACCATGGAGCGCGAGGGCAACGCCTCCCGCGAATGCTCCGTAGTTCGCGGCCATCCCAATTTTGTACGTGTGGCCGTGGATACCGGAAAGGGAATTGTCGCGCTGGTAGCCGAAGGAGAGTCCCCGCGCGTTGAAACCGGCGGTCACCTGCCCCAGCCGTCCGGTGGCTCCGGGTTGCACCACCGTGAGGTCGAGCAGCACGGATGCCTCGGGCCGGGCCGCGAGCCCCGCGGGGTTCACCCACAGCGCGCGGGCGTCGGTGACGTTGGTGGCGACGAGATACGCCTCGGCGCGATTGGTGGCGCCCTGGGCGTGCGCCAGGCCGGCGCACGCCAGGGCGAGGAGCGCGGCGGCCGAGGCCCGCCTCACCGCGGCAAAGCCGTGACGACCGTGTGCGAGAACTGGCGGCGCGGGATCGTGATCCCTTGCACCTGCAGGTCGATCGTCAGCGTCGCCGAGTCGCGTTGTTCCCCGCCGAGATAGCGACCATCCGAGCTCACATACGCGGTTGCGGTACCCGCGCCGGAGCCGTCGATCGTAAACGGATTGCCGCTCTGCTGGCCGGATCCATTAAAGCGATAGTTGGATGTGGACTCGAGCCGCAGGGCCCTGCTTCCCGCATGGTCTTCCCACGACGCGGCGGTCCGCTGATTGGCGGAGCGCGTTGTGATCGAGGATCCGCCCGAGCATACCGGGTTGTCGGTCACATCCGTGGAGTCACTCCACGTCATCGCAGGGCGCACGCCCCCGACCGGGAGGCGGGGGAAGAAGCTTCGGAATCGGGGCAGCAGACTGCTCACTCCCGATGCTGCAGCGCTGGTATCACACGGACCGCTGATGAATTCACCGGTGAAGAGCAGCCGACCGGTGATGCGGTACCCGCGGGCGGCGGTGAGGTTGATCTGCGGTGGCAGTTGAGTCGCGGAATCGACGACGATCGAGTCGATGGTGAACGTCGTCGGCAGTCCGCTGTCGGCAGGAGCGCCGATCGCCGCGGTGAGGAACAGGCCGTAGCGCAGATCGATCGTCGGCGGCAGTCCGGCGAAGTCCTGCTGGATGTGGAGATCCTGGCGGACCAGGTAGTGTGTCGTGGCAGGCGCGAACTGTACCGTCGGCGAATGCGACGGCGCGACTCCTGGCGGTGCCGCTGGAGTCGGGGTCGGTGCGGTCCCCGCCCGCGGGGGGCCGCCGCCGCACGCCGCGGCGAGCAGGACGGCGGTCAGCAATGGCAAGCGTGGCGTCATGGCCTCGCGTCTCCTCTTCGTTCGATCAACGTCAGCGATCGTGACGGTCGGCTTTGGTGCGGCCGAAAACCGCGACCAGCTCCGGCCCCTCGTGGGTGACCCGTAACAGCCTCCACCCTCGCTTCCCCATGTCGGTGCGCCAGGCGATCAGCTTTTCCCATGCATCGGGGGACGTACGGAATACCCGCAGGTCGGCGACGCGCTCCCACTGCGCCGGATATGGCTTGCCGCCCGTCATACGGAGGAGAGTGGTGGGGCCATAAGCCGAGTTCTGTTTGGCCACTTGGAGGCGGCCAGATGGTCATCTCTCTGGGATAGCTGTCGCCAGCCATCTCGTGCGGCCTACCCGCAGCTCAGGCGACCCGGGCCGGGTCTCGCTGCCTATTTGGCCTTGCTCCGACTGGGGGTTACCGTGCCACGGCCGTTACCGGCCGCGCGGTGGGCTCTTACCCCACCTTTTCACCCTTGCCCGAACGAAAACCGGGCGGTTTGTTTTCTGTGGCCCTGTCCGTCGCCTTGCGGCGCCCAGGCGTTACCTGGCAGTCTGCCCTGCGGAGCTCGGACTTTCCTCGACGCACCGCTCCAACCAGCACGCCGCGACCATCCCGCCCCACCGTTCCCCCGCGCCAAAGCTAATCGTTTTAGCGCTCCTTGGAGAGGCGGCGCACCAGGCGCGCCAGACTGTCCCCCGCGCCCACGAACACCGATTCCGCCGGTCCGAGCCAGAATCCGTCCTGCTCGCGGAATACCATCGGGCCCAGGCGAACCGTTCCACCGGCGGACAACTGCGCGGGGTCGAGGTGAATCGCGTGCAGCACCATGCCGAGGATCTGCCGTGCCCGCGGATCGGGCGACAGCACGATCGCCGGTGAGCTGGGGGTCGTAAGACCGCGCACCAGGCTACGGGTGAACCAATCGTCGGGAGAGCGTGGCACGACGACCGCGACCATCAGGTCGCGCCGCTGGCGCCGCGCATCCTGCGCAATCGCGGCGGCGCGTTGCTCCACGGCGCGCGAAACCGCCGAGTCGTACTCGGCGAGCAACCCGCTCTCGAGCAGCGTGTCGTAGCGCGCGACCAGGGGAACGGCGGCCAGTGCCGTGAGCCGCGCCTTCGTCAGCGCCGGATGCTTCGGCAATGAAGCGATTCCGGCCTGCCAGGCCGCGTCGCAGAACGGCATGCCGCTCCAGGAGCGTGTCGTTTCATCGAGCTCGATGCCTACCGCCGGGATCAGGTCGGAACGCGAAGCGGCGAAGCGTGACAGCACGCGCATGCCGGACGCGATCCTCCCCCACAGGACGTCGTCGAGCGGACACGGCGGCCCGGCACTGTCGCCCGCCGATTCGAGGTCCCTGGGCACGACCAACGGCAGCCACCGCACGCTCGTGGCCTGTAGCCGTCCCGAGACCTGCTGCCACGCGGCCCGCAGCGCGTCGCGCTCCCAGCGCCCACGGCCCGTGGAATCGGCGAGCGGTGCGACGTGCGCATTGGTCACGAGGAGGTTGAACGCGCCGATGTCGAGAATGCTGGTGAGCGAGTCGAGCGCGGCGATGCGCGCCGTGACGCTCACCTCCGGGGAGAGCCTGGGGAAATCGGCCTGCAAGGCTCGCATGCCCTGACGCGTGATCCAGCCGGGGAGGCCCGCTCCCGGCCGAGGCGTCGCGCGGCTCACGCGTGTGAGCCGCTCGGCGAAAACGCCGTCCGGCGGAGCCTGCCGCGGGGGCCGTGGCGCGACGGCGGCGGGACCGCCGGTGAGCACGAGCGCGGCGCGTGCGCCCGCTCCGGGAATACGGGCCCATTCGGCCGGGCGCCGTGTCCAGCGCGCCAGGGCGCGGAAGAACATCTCCGACTCGCTGCCGGGCTCGCCCGCCCCGCCCAGGGCGGCGCGCGACGCGACGATCACGAGCCCGTTGTCGACGCGCGTCGCGGCGATCGCGGCGGCATGAGGGCGGCGCTGCAACTTCAGTCCCGGCCCCTGAACGAACGCCGCCGGCCCGACACTGGCGAGGGTCTGGGCGTCATCTTCCACGAGCAGCTGATTGCTGACGCCGGCGGCGAATGGGTCGAATCCCCCGCCCCGCATCCCGCTTCCGAGCTGCGGCTCGAGCGGCGGCGCGGCGCGCGGCGTGCGTGCGCTGCGCAGCGCAAAATCCCCGATCGTCATCCGAGCCCCCGTCCAGGCGAGCCAGCGGTTCATCAGCCAGCGGTCGAGCGTCCCGCCACCTTCCGGCGGGTAGCCGAGTACGACGACGCCGCCGTGCAGGGTCCACTCGGTGAGGACAGCCAGGTCTCCGGCGTCGAGCGCGTCGGAAGCGGCGCCGGGGCGGCGGCCGCCGAGAATCATCACGACGCGGTAGCGATCGAGGTCGGCGCGCGTGAGGTGTGGGTAGAAGCGGCGGTAGTCGACGTCGTAGCCGGCAGCGTCCCACGGCCGCGCCGTGGATTCGAGCTCGACCGGCTGCGTGAGCGACTCATCCAACAGCAGCAGACGCGTGGTCTGCGGCTGGCACGCCGCGACCAGCAGCACGCACAGCGGAGCCAGGCGGGTCAATCCCGTTGCGTTCCCGGGATACTTTCGGCGCACCGAAAGCCCGTGTTCCACAGCTGCTCGCGGTCGTCGGGGAGCATCACGCGATAGGTGGCGGTGGCGATCTGCGGCAGCGAGTTGAACGCGCCGCCTTTGATCACATGGCGCACCTGGCCGCTGCGCGTCACGGTGTCGGCGTCGACCCACTCCCAGGCGTTCCCGACCATGTCGAGCGCTCCGACGAACGAGCGTCCCAGCGGGAACCCGCCGACCGGCGCCAGCGTGTCGCTCGCACCGGCGGCGTTTGCGTGGACGCGAAGCCACTGGTCGCCCCAGGGATAGCGCCGGCCCTCCGGGCCGCGCGCCGCGGCCTCCCATTCGTCTTCCGTCGGCAGTCGCGCGCCGCGGGCCGCGCAGAAGCGCTGTGCCTCGCTCCACAGGATTCCCGTGGCCGGCCAGTCGTCGGGAGGGGGCTGGCGCCACGGCGCGGCGCTGCCGGCTGCTGTGAGATAGCGCCGGTAGCTCGCGACCGTGACCTCGGTCGAATCGATATAGAAGGCGGCGAGGGAGACGCGGTGCGTCGGGCGGCCTGATCCCCCGCCTACCGTGTAACTGTCCGGCGGGACGAGCGCCATCCCGGTGGGCCGGCCGGGCGGCCGCACGGGACGCGGGCGAAGCAGCGTGGCGGCAATGGCTACGGCGACGAGGAGCACGGCACCGACCACCAGCCACAGCCGCTTCGGGGTGGCGCGTCGCTCGGGCGTCGGGGCGGCGAGACTGTCGATGAAGCCGCGCGCCGACGGCGGCCGGTCGGCGGGGACCTTGGCGAGTCCGGCGAGCAACGCCTGGTCTACGTGGGCCGGGACGTTGGGTCGAATCGTCCGCACGGCCCGGGGTGCATCGACGAGAATGCGCGCGACGATCGCCTGCGCATTGGGCCCAGTGAACGGCGGCTCGCCGGCAAGCATCTCGTACAGCACCGCGGCGAGGGCGTAGACGTCGGAGCGGGCGTCGATGCGGCGCTCACCGCTCGCCTGTTCGGGACTCATGTAGGCGGCGGTTCCGACCGTCACTCCGGTGCCGGTGAGGGCCATCCCGTCCTCGGATTCGGCGACCCGCTTGGCGATCCCGAAATCGGTGACGCGGGCGTGCCCGCCAGAGAGCAGGATGTTGGCAGGCTTGATGTCGCGATGGACGATGCCGTGCTCGTGCGCGTATTGCAGCGCATCGCCGACATCGGTGATGATGCGGATCGCTTCCCCCAATGGGAGCGGGCCCTGGCGCGTGAGGCGCTGCGCCAACGATTCCCCTTCCACGTACTCCATTACGTAGTACAGGAAGCCGTCGACCTCGTCCGCCTCGAACAGGGGGACGATGTGGGGATGCGAGAGCCGCGCGACCAGCTGCACTTCGCGCTGAAAGCGCTCGCTGCCGAGGTAGGCGCGGGTGGTCGGGGGGAGGACCTTGATCGCGACCTCCCGCCCCAGCTTCACGTCCGTGCCGAGGAAGACCGCACCCATCCCCCCCTGGCCGAGCTCACGCACCAGCGCGTAACGGCCCGCCAGGGCAGTCGAAACCTGATCGAACAGCGGGTCCGTCATCCGCCGGAAAGACTGAACGGCAGCAGGGCCTGGCGCATGTCTTCGGCAGCGGGCCACCGCTCGGCGGGGCGCTTGCGCAGCGCCCGGGTGATCGCCGCGGCGTAGTCCGGCGGGAGATCGGGGCGCAGGCGGTGCAGGTCCGGTGGTTCATGATGCTGCTGCATGTCGATGACGACCGCCGGTGAGGGGCCGGAGAACGGAGGCCGTCCGGTCACCGCCTCGAACAGGACGATCCCGAGGGAGTAGAGATCGGTGCGGCCGTCGATGTCGTCCGTCCCCATGGCCTGCTCGGGGCTCATGTACTCCTCAGTCCCCACGACGAACCCACTGCGCGTCACGCGATCGCCTTCCGACTGGGCGATGGCGCGCGCGATGCCGAAATCCACCAGCACGGCGCCGTCGGGTGACAACACGATGTTGTCGGGCTTGATGTCCCGGTGGACCAGGCCTTGTCCATGCGCGTAGCCCAGGGCTTCCAGGATTTCGCATGCCAGCCGGGCCGCGAAGTCCGGCGCCAGTCGCCGCTCGCGATGCAGCGCGCTGCGCAGCGATTCTCCGGGCACGTAGGGCATGACGAGCCACAGCAGGTAGTCGCTCTCGCCGCTGTCGAGCAACGGGGCGATGTGCGGATGATGCAGCTTGCCGGCATAGCGGATTTCGCGGAGGAACCGGTCGGCGGCGACCGACACCGCGAGCTCGGGATGCAACACCTTGATCGCGACGCGGTTCCCCGCTTTATCGAAGGCGCCGAAGATCGAGGCGTTGCCGCCACGGCCGACCGCCGTGATGACCTCGTAGCGGTCCCCCAAAGCCTTCCGCACCCGTTCGATGAGGTCCCGACGCGGCATCGCCCTACTCCCTGGAGCCGCGCCAAAGATGCGATTGCTCGGGGCTCGGCGGAAGGTAGCTTCGCGCAGATGACGCGGCTGGAAGCGGTTATCGGAGACATTACCGCCCAGGCGGTCGATGCCATCGTCAATGCCGCCAACAGCTCGCTGCTTGGCGGCGGCGGTGTCGATGGGGCGATTCACCGGGCTGCGGGGCCGGAACTGCTGGCGGAGTGCCGCCGCCTGGGCGGATGCCCGACGGGCGAGTCCAAGATCACACGGGGGTATGGTCTCGCCGCGCCGTACGTGATCCATACGGTGGGGCCGGTGTGGGAAGGCGGCGACCGGGGTGAGGCGGAGCTGCTGCGCGGCTGTTATGTGAGTGCGCTGCGGCTGGCGAGGGAGCACGGGATCCGTTCGGTCGCGTTCCCGGCGATCAGCACCGGGGCGTACGGCTATCCGGTCGCGGCAGCCGCGGGCGTCGCGGTGGAGGCGGTGCGGGAGCAAGCGCGCGCGCCCTCGGTCCTCGAGTTGGTGCGCTTCGTGTGCTTCCGCGAGTCCGACTGGGACGTGTACCTGCAGCTGCTGGGACACCGGCGCGACGCCTGAGCGGGTGCATCGAATTCACTCCGCACCGCGCATTCCCACGCCGGCCGCCGGCGTGGTTGACGCGAGCTTGACGCGTTCGCCGGGACGGTCGAGGCGAGGGCGTGCCCCGGGCCGAGGCTTGAGCGACGGTTGAGCGCTCTGGACCATCGTGTGCGGCGCGATGGTCACCGTATGCACGTTGCTGCCACCTGCCGAGCGCCCGCGGTTCGAAGCCGTGGGCGACGGCTGCTACGTGTCCCTGCACGCCAATTCCTGTCGTGAAGTGTTGACGGCGGCGCGACGGCGTCGGGTCGACGCCGTCGTGCTCTCGGTGCACCGCTGTGGCGGCGAGGAGTTGCCGGCGGTGGCCCGGCTGGTGCGCGAGTTCCCGGCAATTCCCGCGGTCGCCCTCGTCTCGCGGCGCGATCCCGGCGCCACCGAAACGCTGTTGCGGCTCGGGGCGAGTGGCGTCCGGACGGCGATCGACTGCACCGATCCGGGCGGGTGGCGGCGGCTGCGCGACCTGATCGGGCAACCGGCCTCCCCTGTCGCCGCGCGGATTCTGCACGTGCTCATTCCGGCCCTGGGCGACGAGCTCCCGGAGGACGCGCACGTCTTCTTCGAGGCGCTGACGCGGCTCGCACCGGTGATCCGCACGGTACGGGCGCTGGCGCGCCATCTGCGTATCGGGGCGAGCACCCTGATGTCCCGCTTCCTGCGCGCTGAGCTGCCCTCGCCGAAGACATACCTTGCCGGGATGCGACTCGTGCACGCGGCGTACCTCTTCGGCAATCCGGGACTCTCGGTCGCCGACGTGTCCTACCGTCTCGATTTCTCGTCGCCGCAAAGCTTCAGCCGTCACTTGAAAGCGATGCTCGGTGTGACGGCGGGCGAGTACCGCCGCCGCTTTCCGTTCGATGTCGCATTGACGCGGTATGTGGATCTGCTGATTCGCCCCTACCGGGAGACGTTCCGCGCGTTCCGCCCCCTTCATGCCGGAGCTGGGGACCAAGGATCGGACGCCGCGACCGTCTTCCGGCTGGGGTGACTGCTCAGACCTCGACGATGTGGACGGGCTGGGGCGCCGACACGCGGTCTGCGGCGGCGACGCGGTGCTCGGCGGTGATCTGCTCGCGCCCCAGAACGGAAAAGCGGGCGATGCTGGCGCGCAGCCGCTCAGCCAGCTGGGCGAGCTGCTGCGAGGTGGCCGTGAGGTCGGTCATCGAGCCCACCTGGCCCGACGTCGCGGATGCCGCCCCATCGGCGCTCTGGGACGAGCTGCTCGCGATCGCCGCCACCTGCTGCAACACCTGGGCGAGCTCGGCGAGACGGCTCGCCTGGCTGCGCGACACGTCGGCCGTGGCGTTGACGAGGTCGCCGATCAGCTGCACGCCCTGATGCAGCTCGAGCAGCGCCCCGTCCGCTTCTCCGGCCACCGCCCCGATATCCCGGACCTGCGATTCGCCCGTCTGCATCGCCCGCGCGGCGGCGTCGATCCCGACGCGCAACTCCGTCACGAGCTCAGCCACTTCGCGGGCGGAGCGCGCGGCTTCCGCGGCGAGTGTGCGCACCTCCTCGGCGACGACCGCGAAGCCCTCCCCGTGCTCCTGGGCGCGGGCGGCCTCGATGGCGGCGTTCAGGGCGAGCAGGTGGGTTTGACGGGCGATGCGCGCGATCGCCTGCGCGAAGCCGCCGATGCGATCCGACATGCCCGACAGCCCGGCGACGGTGGCCGCAGTGGCGCGGACCTCCTCGCCGACGGTGCGGAGCGTCTGATTGGCGCGCGCGACGCGCTCGCGGCCGCGCTCGGCCGCCGCGACCAGCCGTCGCGCGTCGACCTGCATCATCTCCGCCCGGGTCCGGAGCGTGGAGGCCTGATCGGCTGCCTTGGCGCTCTCGCCCCGCGCCGCATCGGCCAGCCCGCGCTGGCTCCCCAGCTCCTGGGCGAGCTGCGCGGCGGTGCTCGTGACCGTCTCGAAGGTGGCGTGAATCTGCTGCGCCGAGGCCGCGAGCTGCTCGGCGAACGCGGCGACCTCGTCGGCTTCGCGCTGCACGGTGGAGATCGTGGAGCCGATGCCCTCGAGCATGCGATTGAAGCTCTTTTCCATGAACCCCAGCTCGTCGGATTCCTCGGCTGGGGCGCGGACCGCGAGAAACCCCAGCTCCGCTTCGGCCATGACACCGCGCGTTCGCCGGACGCGCTCGATCAGGGTTGCCGGAATGCGATTGAGCCCGACCGCCACCAGCATGAACGCGACCGTCTCGATGAAAGCCCCGGCGTCCAGTCCTTCCGTCGACGGGTAGAGGCGGCCGTGCCACCAGCTCGCCCCGAGGTAGGCGAGCGACGCCATGAGCACGAGGAAGTCACCGACGCCACGCGTCTGTTCGAACGCATAGGGGAGCACGGCGATGAAAAACGCCGCCACCAGGCCGCCGTGTCCGAACCAGATCACGAGCGTCGCGACATAGAAGACGTCGAGGAGCGCCAGGGCGTAGATCAGCCACCAGCTGTACCAGTTACGCTCGTGGATGACGCCGACCAGGATGTTCGCCGCGGCGAACCCGCCGGCGATGAGTACGATCGTCCCGGCTTCGGTCGGCACGATGCCGCCGAGCCGTCCGATGAACGCCAACACGGCCCCGACGGCGATGAGGATCCAGCGCCGTCCGTGGCTACGGGAAAACGTCTCGAGGTCTTTGAGGCGCTGTTCGAAACCGGAGTCCTCTCCCCACCCGCGCATGCGCGTCGCGAGCGAGGGCCGGCCGCGACCGGCGGCGGCGCCCGATGTTACGGCGATTGGTTCGAACTCCGTCGGATCCGGCACTACCGGGAGCTCGGAGAGAGAGGAAAGGGAATGCTAGTGCCGTTCCAACCTATTGTCACGAAATCAGGGCAAACCCAGGCAATCAGAGCGGCGTTGGAACGGTACTAGGGGGTAGCGAGGAGCGCCGCCAGCGCCCGCTCCGCCGCGCGCGCGCCGAGGCGCCGGAACAACTCGAGCGCACGCTCGCGCGCGGCCCGCGCCCCTGCCCCGTCGCCCAGCGCGGCGAGCACATCTCCCAGGTCGCGCTCGATCTCGGCCTGTGTGTCGAGGGACGCTCCCTGCGGGGCGAGCGCGCGGGCCGCCTCGAGCAGGCGGCGCGCCTCGGGGAGGCGCTCTCGGGTGCGCGCGACCGCTGCCTGCAGGCGCCGTACTTCAGCGAGACCGGCGGGGAACCGTACGCCGACGTACGTTTCCTCGGCGCGCTGCAGCTCGGCGGCGGCCAGATCGGGGTCTCCCAATGCGAGGGTCGCTTCCGCGCGGGCCACGAGCGCGACCGCCAGCAGCGTGGCGTCGCCGACCTCACGGGCGAGGCGCACCGCCTCATCGGCGGCGGCGCGCGCCCGGCGGGCGTTCCCCATCGCGAGCCAGCTGATCTCGAGATTGGTATGCGTCTCGGCGATGCCGCGCAGGTTGCCCGCCTGCTGGTACGCCGCCAGCGCCAGCTGGTAAGTCGCCAGCGACTCCTCGGGCTCGCCGCGCAGGTTCTGGAGGATGCCGAGGTTGTTGAAGGCCCGCGCTTCGGCGGCGACGTCACGCAGCGTGCGCGCCAACTCGAGCACGCGGTGAAAATGTCGCTCCGCTTCGTCGAGCGCGCCGCGCTGCCAGGCGATGGCGCCTTGCAGATGCACCGATCGCAGCTCCGTCGGGGAATCGCTTTGCGTGCGGGCCAGCTCGAGCGCGCGGGCAGCCCAGCGGGCGGCTCCGTCCTCCTCCCCCAAACGCCCGAATGCTTCGGCGGCCAGCAGGGCGAGCGGACTGCGCGATTCCGCAGTGCCGGAGGGCAGGGCAGAGATGCGGTCGACGACCTCGCGGTAGCGTCCCTGGCGCGCGAGCCCCTGGAGCTCTCGCAGCAGCGTCGATTCGTCCGCAAACGGCGGCACGCTTACACTCGCGCCTTACCACGCCACGGCATAGTGACTGAACGAGAGGATGGCGGTTTCCAGCTCCTCGAACTCTGCGGAATTCGAAGCGCCCTGGCTCGTCCAGACGGTGTCGGGAGGCTCACGACGCCAAACGTTCAAGAGGCTCTGCGCATGGTCGTCCTCGGTATCGTGATGGCCATCGCCGTTGAAATCATGGTTCGCGTAGTTGTATTCGACGTGCAGCCGCGCCGGATCGGCGGGATTGAACTGCAACCCCGCTGGCGAAAAGACGAAGTCGAACTTGTTGGTATCGGGGACCGTCACCGTGATGAGGATCGAGTCCCCGGGCTGAAAGGCGGAGCCGTCGGGACGTTTCAGCAGACTGGCGGCATGCACCTCGAATTGAAGGAACGCCTCGCCCGTGTCGCTCGAATAGCCGTGGTAGAACAGCTCCACCCGGCGATCCTCACCGACTTTAGCGTAGAAGCTGGCGCTGTCGCTCAGCAGGTGATACGCCGAGTCCTGCTGGACAAAGTGGAGCTGCGAGGTCGGGACGGGATTCAGAGGCCCGTCAGTCGTCGAGCAGGCAACCACTACCGCCAGCGCCGCGAATGTGGCTTTCCGCTTCACAGGTCTGTCCTCTCGGGGTCGTCGCCATATCGAGCAAGCGTCAGGCCGCCGCAAATTGTTGTCCTGATTGACGATAGAAACCATATCCTGATGCAGGACGATCCAAGTGTCTCAATTCGGATCAAGGTGAGTCTTCATCTTCCAGGGCATCCCCTGACCCGCGGAGCAGTCGCTGCAACCGCGACCGGGAAACGCCGAGCCGGCGCGCGGCTTCGGACCGATTTCCACCGGTGAGCTGGAGCATCGCCTGCGCTGCAGCTCGCTGCAGCTCAGCGAGGGTGCTGGGAAACGGCAGGTCGGTGCCACCCGGTGCCGGGCTGCTGAGCGTTCTGAAGCCTTCCAGACGGAACTCGCCGGGCGGGGACAACAGCAGGGTGCGCTCCATCACGTTGCGGAGCTCGCGGATGTTCCCAGGCCACGGGTGCGTCTGGAGTGCGCGACGGGTTTCGGCCGAGAGGGACGGCTCGGGGATCCCGTACTGCGCGCAAAAGCGGTGCAGGAAATGCTCGGCCAGGAGTAGCACGTCGTCCCCACGGGCGCGCAGCGGCGGCAGCTCCAGGGTTACGACGTTGAGGCGGTAGAACAGGTCCTCGCGGAAGTGCCGCGACTGGACGGAGCGTATGAGGTCGGCGTTGGTCGCGGCGATGATGCGGACGTCGATGACGCGGCTGGCGGTGGCGCCGAGGCGGCGCACCTCCTTCTGGTCGAGGGCGCGCAACAGCTTGCTTTGCAGCTCGATGGCCAGGCTGTCGATCTCGTCGAGAAACAGCGTGCCGCCGTTCGCCACCTCGAACAGACCCGGCTTGGCGGTCTTCGCGTCGGTGAAGGCGCCGCGCTCGTGTCCGAAGAGCTCACTTTCGAGCAGCGTCACCGGGAGGGCGGCGCAGTTCAGCTCGACAAACGGCGCCGTGGCGCGGCGCCCGCCATAATGCAGCGCCCGGGCCAGCAGCTCCTTTCCGGTGCCCGTCTCTCCTGTGATCAGGACCGTCGCATCCGCGAATGCCAGCGTCCGCGCGGCACGCTCGAGCGTGCCGCGCAGCGCGGCGCTCGCGCCCACCATCTCGCGGAACGCGTGCGCCTGGCCTTCGAGCGTGGCGAGGGCCGCGCGGTCGCGCGCGGCGCTGCGGCGCTCGAGCGCCGTCCGCAGGGCGCCCCGCAACGCGTCGCGGTCGTCGGGGAGCGCGAAGTAGTCTGATGCACCGGCGGCGAGAATTTGCGCGGCGACGCGATGAGACAGACTCGCACCGGCGACGAGCAGGGGAGCGTCCCCGTGTGGTCCGAGGCGCTCGATCAGCGGTCCGACCTCGGCCTCCACGCCGCCCGCCGCGATGAGCACGGCGATGGCATCCGCAGGGAAAGTCGGCTCGTCCGCCCCCCGCGTTACGAGTGCAACGCCCAACTCGTCGGCCAGGAGGGGCCACAATTCTGCGAAGGAATCGCTCAGCGCGACGACGGCAAGCACGGCCGCGCCGGATGCGGGGGGAGTCGCTGCCACTACACGCGTAGCTCCGAGGCGAGCACGAGCGCCGTCGCCGGGACACCACCGGCGGCGATCGCCTCGCGGCCGCCCTCCTCGCGGTCGACGACCGCGAGCACGCCGAGCACGTGCGCACCCGCCTGGCGGACCTGAGCGACCGCTTCGAGCGCGGAGTGACCGGTGGTGATCACGTCTTCGACCACGACCACGGGATCTCCCGCGGTGAGGTTTCCCTCGATGCGACGTCCCAGCCCATGTCCCTTGGCTTCCTTGCGGACGGTGAAGGCATCGATGGTCCGGCCGGCACGCCGGGCGGCGTGCGCGATCGCATAGGCCACCGGGTCGGCGCCGAGGGTCAGCCCGCCGACGGCCCGGGGCACCCAGTCTTGCCGGTCGAGTGCGGCGAGCCCCAGTTGCCCGATGAGGAGCTGGCCTTCGCCGGACATCGTGCTGCGCCGCGCGTCGATGTAGTAGGAGGACTTGCGGCCCGAGGCGAGAACGAAGTCGCCGCGGGTGACGGAGCGCTCGAGTAGCAGGGAGATGAGGCGGGAAGCTTCGCTTGAACGACTAGTAGTAGTCATTGCTACTACTAGTTACTGTCCGCCGATGAATCGGCGAATCGTGCCCAGGAATCCCGCGGCGGCAGGGTCATCGCCACCTTCCACTCCGGCCGCGAATTCCCGTGCGAACTCCGTTACCGAGGGTTGCCGCTTGGTCGGGTCCCGGCTCAACCCCTTCATGACCGCCGCCTCGAGCGCAGGCCGGAATTTTTTCCCCGTCACCGCCTGATTCAAGGGCATGGGATCTTGCTGCAGTAACTGCTGGAACAGCTCGCGCGGAGTGCGGCCACTGAAGGGGTACCGGCCGGTGAGCGTGTAGTACGCGATCGTAGCGAGGCTGTAGATGTCGGCGCGGGCATCCACCAACTCGCCGGAAAGCGCCTCGGGGGCGACGTACTGCAACGTACCGACGAAAAACCCGGTGCGCGTCAGGCGTTCCTCGGGCGGCAGCTCCGCGTCGCGGGCGATACCGAAGTCGAGCAATTTCGTGATCTTGGTCTTGGGATCGTAGACGATGTTCTCAGGCTTCAAATCGCGGTGAATAATGCCGACCTGGTGCGCCGCGGCGAGCGCTGCCGCAAGCTGTGCCACGATCACCGCGGTGTCGGCGGGAGCGAGCGGTGCGTTCTGGTGTAGGAAGTCAGCGAGGGATTGACCGCCTGCCCACTCCAGGGCGAGGTAATAGAGACCGTCGCTCTCTCCATAATCGTACGTTCGCACCACGCCGGGGTGCTGTACCCGGGCTCCGTAGCTTGCCTCGCGCAAGAACCGCTTCACCGCCGTGGGCTCGCTCCGCAAGCGTGGCCGCAACACCTTGAACGCGCAGCGGTTGTGCTCCGGATGCTCGGCTCGATACACCTCTGCCGTGCCTCCTTCACCGACACGTTCGAGGAGGCGATAGCCGGCGATCGTCCGACCGGCGAGATTCTCATTGGCCATGGGGATCGGCGAAACTAACGTGCGGGCTTGAGGTTAAGCAAGTGATACGACGCGTCGTCACCGGGTTCACGTTGATCGCCTCGCTGGTCGGGTGCGGTCAATGGCAGCGCGTCGGGTCGACCGACCATCCGCAGCCCGGGATGGAAGTCGCCAAGCTGTTCGACGCCGCCGCGGTCTACGATCGTATGGGCCTGTTCGTCACCCCCGCGCCGCTAGCCGCGGTCGCCGACGCGCACTTCCTCGCTGGCCCGTCGAACGATTCGACCCTCGCGGTTTTTACCCTGTCGCTCGCCAATCATTCCCTCAGCTTCCACCGCGATGCCAACGAGTTCGTCGCCGAGTACCACGTCGAAGTGGCGTTCCGCTCCGACTCCGGCCATACGGCCCGCCTGGCGAGTGATCAAACGGTGCGGGTGCGGACGTTCCAGGAGACACTGCGCGCCGATGAGAGTGTCCTGTTCCAGGGTTTCCTCCTGGTCGCTCCCGGCGTGTACACCGCGGAGGTGCTGATCCGCGACCGCAACAGCCCGGCGTCGTCGCGCCGCGAGCGCGCCGACACGGTCCCGCGGTTCGGCGGACCCGCGCTGTCATCTCCGATTCCGATCTACCAGGGGGCGGGCCGGGGGCTGCGCAGCGATCGCCCGCAGCTGCTCGCCAATCCACGGGCCACGCTGCCGTATGGCGTGGACACGCTGCGCTTCTATCTGGAAGGGTACAATTTGCCGCCCGGCACGCGGGTCGCTGTCGAAGCAATCGACCAGGGCGGGACGGTGCAATGGCAGGACACGGTCACGTTGCACGATACGACGGGGCTCGCCCGCGCGGTGCTGCCGATCGCGGGCTCCCGGCTGCCGGTCGGCCAGGAGGAGCTCCGGGTCGCGGCGGTCGGCGGGACCGCGAAGGCTGCGTCGACGTTTCTCGTCAGCTTTTCCTCGCAGTGGGTCGTCACCAACTACGCGGAGATGCTGAACCTGCTGCGCTACTTTGAGCGCCAGGACCTGGTCAGCAAGCTCAGGAACGCTCCGCCGGAGCAACGCGCCGAAGCGTGGCGCACGTTCTGGTCGGCCACCGACCCGGTGCCGCTCACGCCCGAGAACGAGGCGCTCGACGATTACCTGCACCGCATCCAGATCGCGAACGTGCGGTTCCAGGAGGAGGGACGGCCCGGCTGGCTCACCGATCGCGGCGAAGTGCTCATCACGCTCGGCGAGCCCGACGAAGTGACCGATTTCTCCGGAAACAATGTGTCGCGCAGCGCGCCGCAGACGATCCGCTGGAGCTACACCACGCTGCGCCTTGGCCTGCTGTTCCAGGACCTCACCGGCTTCGGCCGCTTCGAGCTCACTCCGGGCTCACGGGCGGACTATCAGCAGGTGCTCGCCCGGATTCGCCGCAGTCAGTGATCCGGCGGACCTTCCTCGCCCTGTCGGGCGCTTGCTGGCCGATGCTCCTCGCGGGACAAACCTTCGTCAATCCGTCGCAACGCGCCGAGTCGCTGTGGCTCTCGGGGCGTCCCTGGCACGCCGCCGAGACGTTGCTCGATGCCGCGGCACGGTCGCCGCGCCAGGATCCCGCGTTCATTGTCCAAGGGGCGCGCGCCGAACTCGCAGCCCGCCGGTATGACCGCGTGCGCAGTCTGCTGATCGGACAACCGTGGTTGCAGGAATACGGAAACGGCCAGGCGCTGGCGCTGCTCGGCGAAGCGGAGTGGCGGCTGGGACAGTTCGATCTCGCCGCCGCGCATTTCGTCGCGGCGCGCGCGCGCATGGGCGACCAGGGGGCCGCGGCGGCGCTGCTCGCAGTGCACGCGGCGCTTGCGTTCGAAGCCGCCCAGCTCCCCGACAGTGCCGCGCGCTATTATGCGGCGGCCCGCAACGGGTCGCTGGCCTCCATCGACGCCTGGCTGCGCCTGCGGGCGGCGCGCGTGCAGCGCGATACCGTGGCCGCGTGGCGGCTGCTCGCCGGGTTGCCGTCGACCGTCGCGCGCGAGGCTCCGGCGGCACGCGCCGCCTCGCTGCTCCTCCTGGGCGACTCGGGCGCCGCGCTCAACCGGTTCAACGAGGCAGGCAAGTCGCTCCTGGCGGCGCGGTTGGCCGTGGCCATGGGTGACAGCACGGCGGCGCGCGCCGCGCTGTATCAACTATTCGCTCGTGCGCCGCAGTCCGACGACGCGGCCGCCGGCGTGCCGCTGGCCCACGGTTCCTTGTCGCCGCGAGGGTCCGCCGAGCGCGTCGCTCTGGCGCGCGTGGTGCGCGGACATGGCGATCCCGACGAGGCGCGCCGCCTCGTAACCCGGGCGCTGGCCGACGGCGATTCGAGCGGCGAAACGCTCGTGCTGGCAGGCGAGCTGTACACCGCCGCGGGCCGCTACGTCGACGCCGCGGCCGCCTACCAGGCCGCGGCCCGCGACACCGCCTCGGCCGCCACCGCTCTGTATCGCCGGGGACGCGTGCTGATCCGCCTCGGGGATCCCGGGGCGCCGCAGGCGCTGGTGGCGTTCGCCGACAGGTATCCCACGGACACCGCGTCGCCTACCGCGCTCTACCTGGTCGGCGACTATCTCATGGACCACCGCGACTCGAGCGGCGGCCAGCGCTGGTTCGGCGAGCTGCTGCGGCGCTACCCGGCCGATGCGCGGGCCTCGCTCGCGCGGTTCCGCCTCGCGGCGATCGCCGTGCACGACGGCGCGGTGGATAGCGCCGTGCAGCTCTACGGCGCCGAAGTCGGAGTCGGCGGCGCGCAACGCACCGCCGCGCGGTACTGGATGGGGCGGATCGCGCAGCAGCGCGGCGATTCAGCGGCCGCCGACTCGCTGTGGCGGCTGCTGGCACGCGAGGACTCGCTCGGCTACTACGGCGTCCGCGCCCGTACAGTCGCGGGTCTGGGCCCGCTGAGGATCTCCCCCGACAGCGCGCGTGCGACGCCGGGAGCCGATTCCGGGCTCGCGCGTATCGACACCTTGCTGCTCGCCGGCCTGGACACCGAGGCAGACCTCGAAGTGCGCGCGCTGAGTGGTCGCGGCTTCGCGGCGCTGGAGGATCTGCTCGCCTGGAGCGTCGGGCTGTCGGCACGCGGCTGGGGCTCAGTCGGTGTACGGCTGGGGTGGACGGCAGCGCAGCGGGCGGGGAACGACGCCAGAGTGCTGCGGGCGATCTGGCCGTGGCCGCGCCGCGGAGCGGTCGAAGCGGAGGCGCGTGAATTCGGCGTCGATCCGCTGCTGTTCGCCGGACTGGTCCGGCAAGAAAGCACCTTCGATCTCGAGGCGTTGTCACGCGCCGGTGCGCGCGGCCTCGCCCAGCTGATGCCGGTGACGGCGGCCCAGGCAGCGCGCGGGCTCGACGTCACGTTTTATCCTGAATGGCTCACGGTGCCGGACTTGAACCTCCATCTCGGGGCGTCGCACCTCGGCATGCTGCTGCATCGTTACCGCGGCCGTGTGGAGGTGGCGATCGCCGCCTACAACGCCGGCACCGCGCCGGTCGACCGCTGGATTGCGCGGCCCGGCGCCGAGGATCCCGATCAATTCATCGAGCAGATTCCGTATCCCGAGACGCGCGCGTACGTGCGATCGGTGTTACGCAACCGCGCCATCTATCGGGCGTTGTACGGTTCAGCAAGTAATTGATCCGGAATCGTTTGCCTGCGCTGTTCCACTTCGCTTGACAACCTGCTGAACGCACTGCCTCTTCAAAGCCGCTCGCCCGAGGACTTCGGGCGAGGAGGCCAGCCGATGTTCGTGTGGAGACTTCGCAGGAGGGCGGATCGCCATGGCACGCGGAAAGGTGAAGTGGTTCAACGACGCGAAGGGGTATGGGTTCATCGAGCAGGAGGGTGGTGAAGACGTGTTCGTCCACTTCTCGGCGATACAGATGGACGGCTTCAAGACGCTCGCCGAGGGCCAAGCGGTCGAATTCGAAGTCAAGACCGGAGACAAGGGACTGCACGCGAGCAACGTGATGCGGGTCTAGCCGGCTGCACCAGGTCGCAGCGCCCCACCGGACGCCCTCCGGCGGGGCGCTCGTGTTTGGGGAGTTATCTTCCTCGCCCATGTCGCAGTCCCCGCCGCAGCGCCTCTTCCTCGTCGACGGCTATGCCCTCATCTACCGGGCCTTCTTCGCGATGATCGCCCGACCGCTCACGACCAAGAGCGGGGAGAACACGTCGGCCGCGTGGGGCGTCACCAATTTCCTGCTGCGGCTGCGGGAGAAACATCACCCCGACTACATCGGCTGGGTGCTCGATCGTGGCGAATCGTTCCGGCACCGCGAGTATCCGGAGTACAAGGCGACGCGCGAGAAGCTGGGAGCAGAGCTGCAGCAGGACTTCGACCGCTCGCTCGAGCGCATCGCCGAGCTGCTCGCCGCCTTCCGGGTTCCGGTGCTCGCGGTCGAGGGGTTCGAGGCCGACGACGTGATTGGCACGCTCGCGCCGGCGGGCGTCGCCCGCGGGCTGCAGTCGGTGATCGTGTCGGGAGACAAGGATTTCTATCAGCTCATCGCGCCCGGGATCGCGCTGCTCAACCCGGGCCGCGGCGGCCCCGGGGCCGTGGAAGAGCAGTGGGTGGACGAATCCAACGCGGCGGAGCGGTTCGGGATCCCCCCGCGCCAGATTGTGGATTACTTCGCGCTCGTCGGCGACAGCTCGGACAACATTCCAGGCGTGAAGGGGATCGGCGACAAGACGGCCGTCGAGCTGCTCACGACCTACGGAACGCTCGACACGATTCTCGCCCGCGCGGCTGAGATTCCTGGGAAGCGCGCGCGCGAGGCGCTGCTCGCGCATGCGGCCGAGGCGGTGCTCTCGCGCGACCTCGTCACGATCCGTCGCGACGTGCCGATCGCGCTGGAGCTCGATCGCCTGGTGGTTTCCCCTCCCGATACCGGAGAGCTGGAGCGGCTGTTCATCGAGCTGGAATTCCGCACCCTCATTCCCAAGCTCGATCTTCCCGAGCTGAGCGGCACCGGGGCCATGGCAGTGCCCACCCCGGTCGAGGCGCCCGCCGCTGCGCCCGCCGCTATCGTCCGAGACGCGGCGGAGCTGGAACGCGTGATCGCGGCGTGCCGGCGCGCGCCGCTCGTGGCGGTCAGCATCGAGACTTCCTCGCCGGACCCGCTGCGCGGCGAGCCCGTCGGGTTGGCGCTCGCGGTCGGGCCGGGCGCATCGTGGTATCTCCCGTTCGCCCACGTCGCCCCCGAGGGGTTGCTCGCGGGGGACTCCGCCCCGCACAACCTGCCGGCGCTCACGAGCGAGCCGCTTGCGGGGGTGCGCGCGCTGCTCGCGGATGCGGGTGTGCCGAAGGCGGGACACGACGCGAAGCGCGACTGGCTCGTGTTGCGCCGAGCGGGTGCATCGCTCGCCGGGCTTTCCTACGACTCGATGCTGGCCGCCTTCGTGATCGACCCGGGGCGGCGCTCGTTCGCACTCGACGAGCTGGCCCGCGACCGGCTCGGCATCCGGCTCAAGACGCGTGACGATCTCACCGGCCGGGGGAAGACCCAGCGCGCGCTCTCCGAGGTCGAGGTCGGCGAAGCGGCGCGCGCGGCCTGCGACAACGCCGAGGCTGTGCTGCAGTTGCGCGGCGCCTTCGCGTCGGAGCTCGAGGATCATCACCTGCAGCCTCTGCTCGACACGGTCGAACTGCCGCTCATCGGGGTGCTCACGGACATGGAGTGGGCGGGGGTGTTGGTCGACCGCGCGCTCCTGGCGGAGCTGTCGCGCGGCTTTACCGCGGAGCTGGTCACGATCGAGCGCCAGCTCTACGCGGTCGCGGGCGCGGAATTCAACCTCAACTCGACGCCGCAGCTGCGCACGCTCTTGTTCGAGAAGCTGCAGCTGCCCGTTCTCAAGAAGACGAAGACCGGCCCGTCGACCGATTACGATGTGCTCGAAGAGCTCGCCGGCATGGGACACGCGGTCCCGAAGCTGCTGATCGCATACCGCGAGCTGTCCAAGCTCAAGTCCACGTACGTCGACGCGCTGCCGGGCTACATCCACCCCGACACGGGCCGCATCCACACCAGCTTCAACCAGGTCGGAGCGGCGACGGGGCGGCTGTCGTCCTCCGATCCCAACCTCCAGAACATTCCCGTCCGCACCGAGCGCGGCGAGTCGATTCGCCGCGCGTTCATCGCGGCACCGGGGTTCCGCCTCCTCGTGGCGGACTACTCGCAGATCGAGCTGCGCCTCCTGGCGCATTTCTCCGAGGATCCGGCGTTCGTGCGGGCATTCGAGCAGGGGGGCGACATTCACCGCCAGACGGCGGCGGTGATTTTCGGCGTGGCGCAGGAACAGGTGACGGCGGAGATGCGGGCGCAGGCGAAGACGATCAATTTCGCGACGATCTATGGCCAGGGCCCGGTGGCGCTGGCGCGCCAGCTGGGAATCACCCTCGAGGACGCCAAAGCCTTCATCAAGCAGTATTTCGAGCGCTTTGCGGGGGTGCGTGCCTGGCTCGATCGCACCATCGCGCAGGCGCGTGAGAGGGGATACGTTGAAACGCTGTTCGCGCGGCGGCGCTACATCCCGGAGCTGAAAGACCGCAATTTCAACATTCGCGCCTTCGGGGAGCGCACCGCCACCAATTCACCGCTGCAGGGATCGGCTGCAGACCTGATCAAGGTCGCCATGATCCGGATTCACGCCGCATTGCCGCAGGCGGCGCCCCGCAGCCGCATGCTGCTGCAGGTGCATGACGAGCTGGTATTCGAGGTTCTGGAGGCCGAGGAAGCCTCCGCCAAGGAAGTGGTAAAACGCCACATGGAGGGTGCGGCCAGCCTGCGCGTTCCCCTCGTCGTAAGTGTCGGTGCTGGAATGAATTGGGTGGATGCCAAGGGTTGAGCACAGGTCTTGCTTCTGCACAGTCTGGCATTCATCCCTGTACGTGCCCGGGGGGGGTACTGACGTGAAGTCGGCGAAGGGGTTCACACTCATCGAGCTGCTCATCGTGGTGGTGATCATCGGGATCATCGCGTCGATCGCGATCCCGAAGTTCGCCAACACGAAGGAGAAGGCATATCTGGCTTCGATGAAGTCGGACTTGCGCAACCTTGCCACCGCCGAGGAGTCGTACCTGTTCGATAGTCTGACATATACGACGAACCTGGCGTCGATGAACGGGTGGTCGCCCTCGACGGGGGTGACGGTCGTCGTCAGCACCGCGACGGGAGGCGGATGGGCGGCGACGGCGACCCACGCCCAGACCCCTCACAAGTGCTATCTGTTCTACGGCAGCGCTGGACCGATCGGCCCAGCCACGATCGAGGGCCGCATCACCTGCAACTAGACCGGCCCTGGCAGGAGTTTCCGCGCCGCCGCGAGGGGATGTGTTTCGCCCTCGACGGCGGCGTTTGGCTTCAGCGCTGGCGCGTCCACGATGAGCCGATGGTCCACCTGGTGAGCGCCGATAAGGAGCGGTTGCTGGCCGTGGGCCGGCTGCTCGGCTTCACTCCCCGGTGGCTGCAGTACAAGCCCCTCAAGGACCCGCGCACCGGCATGCGCGTCGAAGCATGGCACTGGGACGTGCTCGGCGCGCGCCTCAAGCTGCTCGACACTCCCCGCTAAAGCTCGGCGCGCGGCGCGCGCACGCCCGGCCACCAGTTCCAGCGACCGGCGATGTGCATGATCGCGGGCACCAGGATCATACGGATCAAGGTGGCATCGAGCAGCACCGCGACCGCCAAGCCGAAGCCCAGGAATTGCACCGCCAGCACCCGCGCGAACGCGAACGTCCCGAACACCAAAATCATGATCGCGGCGGCAAACGTGATCGTCGACGCCGTCATGGAGAGTCCCTCCATGGTCGCGTGATCGTTGCGTCCCGTCTTGTCGAAGACTTCCTTGACGCGCGTCAGCAGGAACACCTCGTAGTCCATCGACAGGCCGAACACCGTCGCGAACACGAGCACCGGAACCACCACGAAGATCGCATCCGTCGGCCCTTCCAGGCCGAATATCCCGCTGCCGTACCCGTGCTGGAACACCAGCACCGTGACGCCGAACGCCGCGCCCACCGACAGGCAATTGAGCAGCACGGCTTTGAGGGGGACGAGCAGCGAGCGGAAGGCCACGAGCAACATGAGCGCGGTCGTGCCGAGCACCAACAGCACGACGGTGGGGAAGCGCGACAGCAGATCGTCCTGCAGGTCGACGCTCGAAGCGGCGAACCCCCCGACCAGCACCCGTGCTCCGCTGAGTCCGCGGACGCCGTGCGCGGCGACCGCCCGGGCATGGCGCGCCAATTCCATCATGCCGGTGAGCGAGACGCTGTCCGCCGGAGCGAGGTCGATCAGGGTCGTGCGATTGTCGTCGCTCAAGTACGCGTCGAAGAACTTGGGGTAGCGCGATCGCACGCCCGCCGGATCGCTGTAGAACACCGCGAGCTGAAACGACGAGATGGTCGGTTTCAACGAGGCGATGCCGCGGATCTGCTTGACTCGCGGGTCGCGGCGCAGCGAATCGGTGAACGCCTTGAGGCCGAAGAGCCATGGCCCACGCAGGGCGGAGGCCTGGGGCGGCAGCTGCACGACGACGCGCGTCGGCAAGATCAGGCCGTTGGCGCCCATCGTGCGCAGCGTCGAGAGCCCCTGACTCGATTCCGATCCGGGCGGAAACCAGTTGGTGGCGGGAAGTCCGATGCGGATCTGCGTGAGCGGCAGCATCAGCAGCGCCACGACGCCGAGGCCGAACGCAATCGCCCGCCACGGCCGGTGGCCCAGCCAGCGCGCCCAGCGCTCCCACCCACTGGGGGCGTGAATCCGCGCCAGCGGGCGGGCGAGCCAGCGCGGACGGTCGATATCGCGTCCCAACAACGTCAGCGTGGCGGGGAGGAAGGTGGTCGAGAGCAGCACCGCGGTGGCAACGACCACGAGTCCCCCGATGCCGACCGAGCGGGTCTCGATCAGGGGAGTGGTGACGAGCGCGGCGAACCCCACCACCACGATCAGCCCCGACGTCATCACCGCCGATCCGGCCGTGCGGATGGTGCGGATGGCGGCGTCCACGGGCGAGAGCCCGCGGTTCAGCTCCTCCCGAAAGCGGGTGACGATCAGTAAGGAGTAATCGATCCCCACGCCGAGCCCGACCATCGTGGTGATGTTGAGGACAAAGACCGACATCGTCCAGAAATGCGCCAGCTCGGTCACCAGGCCGAGGGCAATGGTGATGGCGAGCAGCCCCACCATGATCGGGAGCGTGGCCGCGACGAGGGCCCCGAACGCGAGGACCAGGACGAGCAGGGTGAGCGGCAGCACCTTGCGCTCACCCTGCTCGGTGTCCTCGGCGCTGATCGCCCGCACGTCGTAGTCCAGCGCCGGGCTGCCCGTCACCTTTACGTCGAAGCCGTCGGCGGCGGGGAGCCGGCGCAGCATCGCCTGGAGGCCGGAGCGCAGGTCGGGGATGAAATCCCGCAGCTGCCCGGGGCGCTGGCGCTCCAGCGCCGCCAGCAGGAAGGTCGTACGGTGGTCGGGGCTGACGAAGGTCGACTCCGTGACCGAGCGGGGGGAAACGACCTGGCGCACATACGGCTCGCGCTCGGCGGCGGCGGTGAGGGAGTCGAGCACCGCGAGGAAACGGTCGTCGCGATCGCGCACCGGTCCGTGCACCACGATCGCGACGTACTCGGCAAACGGGCTGGGGAAGGCGGAGTCGATCAGGTCCGAGGCGCGGGTGGATTCGGTGGGCCGCTCGGGACCGCCGCGCACCGCCAAGACCCTTTGCACGTGCGCGGCGCGCGGCACGAGGAGCGCGGCGAGCGCGACCCATGACACGATCACCACCCAGCGATACCGGATAACCAGGCGGGCGGGGAGGGCGATCACTCAGCGTCCAACCATAAGCAGGCCACAATCATAGGCCGCAGGTAGGGGCAAAGCTAGCGGCGGTCCGAGGCCGTTTGACATATTGCCATCCATGGACGAACGACAACGCTCGGGGCTCATCGCCATCACCATCGCGGTGTTGGTGCTCGCCGTCGGCTGGGACATGGTCCGCCGTATGCTGCCGCCTGCGGCGCCCCGTCCCGCGCCGGCGCACGTCGACACCGCGCCCGCGGAACCGGAAGCGGCAGCCCCGCCCACACGCACCACCGCCGGGACCGGGATGCCGAGCGCCGACACGTCGGGGCCCGGCATTCTGGAGCTCGCCGCCCGGGCGGATATCCGCCGCCGGATCCGGGACAGCTATCCCCTCACTTATCTACGTGATGTCGTGGGGGAGTCGACGGACTCGATGCTGCACCGCTGGGACGACCGGGCGGTGCGACCGGTGCGCGTGTTCCTGGGCACCGATACGATCGCGAATTTCCGGCCGGCGTTTCTCGACGCGATTCGCGCGGCGTTCAGCCGCTGGGAGGATGTCAATCTTCCGGTGCGGTTCGATCTCAGCGCCGATTCGAGCAGCGCCGAAGTGCGGTTCGTGTGGCGCGTGATGTTCCCGATCGATCGGACCGGTGAGACGGACCTGGAATGGGACCATGAGGGACATCTGCAGACCGCGATCGTAACGATCTCCACCTTCGACCCGCACGGCCGCCCGCTTGGCCCCGACGACGTGCGGGTCGTAGCGCTGCACGAGATCGGACACCTGATCGGGCTCGACCACTCTCCGGATTCGACCGATC
>DASTHG010000365.1:0-5543 GCA_035718325.1 Gemmatimonadales bacterium
CGTGCAGCAGGGCGTGGGCAGTGTCATGTCCGCGTACATGGATCTCAACGACGTGCCCGCGAGCGGCAATCACTGGCTGCTGACCGACGTGCTGCGCCGCGAGTGGGGGTTCCGCGGGTTCGTTACGTCGGACGCGATGGCGATCGCGAGCCTCGTGGTCCACGGCTATGCGGCCGATCCCGTCGATGCGACCTACAAAGGAATCACGGCGGGTGCCGGCATGGACATGGCCACGCAGACGTTCCGCGATCATCTGGCGGCGCTGGTGGCGAGCGGCAGCGTCTCGCGGGCGCAGATCGACTCGGCGGTGCTCCCGATTCTCACGGTCAAGCTGCAGATCGGGCTGTTCGAACATCCGTACGTGAACGAAGCCGACATCATCAGCGACGTGACGCAAGAGGGTCGGGCGCTCGACCGGAAACTCGCGAGCCGTTCGATGGTGCTCTTGAAGAACGAAAATCACGCGTTGCCGCTCTCCGGCACGGTCAGGAAAGTCGCAGTCATCGGCGGCCTCGCCGACTCGCCCGCGGACATGACCGGAGGGCCCACGCCGGCCGGCGTGTTTGGTCAGGGAACGGATGCCCCGGCGGTCACCGTTCTGGCGGCCTTGAAGGACCGGTTAGGCCCACAGACGCAAATCTCCTCTGTGCCGGGGCCGGCGATGTCGAAGGTGTTCCCCTCCTTCTTTGACGCGTTCCTCGGGCATCCGCCCATACCACCACCCAGCGCGGCGGAGGCCGCCGACTGGATCGCGAAGGCGAGAGCCGCGGCGGATTCGGCCGATCTGGTCATCGCGGTCATCGGTGAGCCCGCGTTCATGAGTGGTGAAGGGGCATCGCGCGGGACGCTCGATCTCCCCGGCATTCAGGAGCAAATGGTCGAGTCGGCTGCGGGGTCAGGCAAACCGCTCGTCGTCGTGCTCGAGAACGGCCGGCCGCTCGAGATCAACTGGGTGGCGGAGCACGCGGCGGCGATCCTCGACGCGTGGTTCCCCGGCGTGGAGGGGGGCAACGCGATCGTCGATGTGCTGTTCGGCGACGTGAATCCCGGCGGGAAGCTGCCCGTGAGCTGGCCGCGCGGCGCCGGGCAGGAGCCGCTGTACTACAATCACAATCTCACGCAGATGCCCGAGAACGATCCGCGTTTCACTTCGCGGTACTGGGACATTTCCAGCAAGCCACTGTATCCCTTCGGGTATGGACTCAGCTACACCACCTTCCACTTCGACAGTCTGCATCTCTCGAAGATCCGGATGAGGGCAGGGGACAGTGTCGCGGTGAGCGTGAACGTCACCAACACCGGCCCAGTGGCAGGCGACGCGGTCGCGCAGCTCTACATCCATCAGCGCTCCGGCTCGGCGTCCCGCCCGGTACGTCAGCTCGAGGGATTTCGCCGCGTGACGTTGAAACCGGGCGAGACGGCAACGCTGCATTTCACCCTGGGCAAGAACGAGCTGCAGTTCTGGAGCCCGCAGGCGAAGCGCTGGGTGGTCGAGCCGAGCGTCTTTGACGTGTGGGCTGGAGAATCCTCCACGGCTGACCTGCACGCGGAGCTCACTGTCGAGCGGTGAAGGCGCGTAAGACGGCCCACCCCTGGCGTTGTTAACGCCGGCTGAGCTCAGGAACTTCGCGACGGGCGCGCAGTACCACGTAGCTCGTGAGGGCCCCCGCTCCCTGGTCTCGCATCGCTCTCGTCTGCGTCGTTGTCGGCGCCGTCGCGTGTTCCAGCACGTCGTCGACCGCGCCGCACACGCTCACCTTTACCCGTAACCCCTGTCTGCCCAGTGACACCGTACAGCTCGCTGCCGCGGCCACGTTGCGGCTCGACTGCAGCAACGGGGGTACGACGGTGACCTTCGCGGGTGGCGGTGCGAGCTACTTGATCGTTCCCGAGTTTGCCACCGACCAGGCGCCGTTCCAGCTCGTGGACTACAGCGTCGCCAGCGGCAACTTGTCGCCGGCGGCGGCCGTCCGCGGGCGTGTCGCGGCGGATGTGCAAAGGCTGCGGACCCGGCCGCTCACCGCGCAGCGCATGGCAGATCGCTATCTGCGCGAGGAGGGGAGGGATCTGGCGCGGTCCGGCGCCTTGCGCAGGCCCGCCGTGCGAGCCCCCAGTCTCGCCATCAGCGCAGCGCCGGACACGATCCACAATTTCCAGGTCCTGTCGAATTTCACGACCGGTGCGTTCGCGAACGTGACCGGACGCCTCGCGTACTCAGGTACCAACCTGCTCTTGTACATCGACACGCTGTCCCCGTCCGGCTTCTCCGCCGCCGAGCTGCAGACGTTCGGTCAGTATTTCGATCAGACGCTGTGGGCGATCGATACCACCGCCTTCGGACAACCGTCGGACGTCGATCAGAACGGCCACGTCATCATGTTGATGTCGAAGGTGGTGAACGCGGACACCCCGTCCGCGACGTGCGCGACGCAGGGATATGTGGCGGGATTCTTCAACCCCCAGGATTTCGACGGCCCCTCCGATCCGCACTCGAACCAGGGTGAGATCTTCTATTCTGTCGTGCCCGATCCGAACGGCACGTTCAGCTGCGGCCACACGGTGGCCGACGTGGGCTTCGCCGTTCCGTCGGTGTTCCTGCACGAGCTGCAACACTTGATCAGCTTCTCGCAGCATGTCGTGGTCGGTGGGGGACAGGCGGAGGCGAGCTGGCTCGACGAAGGCCAGAGTATCGCTGCGGAGGAGCTGGGCTCACTGTATTACGAAAACCGCTGCCCGCCGCCGTCGTGCCGCACCGATCCGTCACAGCTGTTCCCGGACTCGTCGCAGGGATTCGTGCAGTCGTTCCTGTACGATTCCTATCAGTTCGGATTGCTCCCCGACACCGCGAGCATCACGCTCGAATCGGATGACCAGCAGGGCGACTCATGGCGCGGGGGCGCGTGGCTGCTGGTGCGCTGGCTCGTCGATCAGGGCGGAGCCGGGATGTACCGGCAGCTGGAGCGCGGTCCGGCGGGGGGCGTGGCGGACATCGAGCAGGCCACCGGCCGGCCGTTCCCCGCGCTGTTCGCCGATTTCGGGCTGGCGCTCTACACCGACAGTCTGCCCGGTCTGCCGCGCACCACGGCACCCGCGGTCGACCGGTTCACGACCCGCAACCTGCGGCAGCTGTGGGCCCGGCTGTTCACGACGTCTGGACCGAGCACCAATATCCCGTTGCCGATGCCCGTGCAGCTCTTTGCCGTCACCGGCGACACGTCGACCGCAGTGCTCTATCCCGGAACGGTGACGTACTTCCGCCTGGACACGCCCGCGAGCTCGGCGGCGGTGTCGGTGCGCTTCGCGGCGCCGGGCGGGGCGGCATTTTCGGCGACGCTCAACCCGCAGCTCGCTGTGTTTCGGCTGCCGGCTGGGCAGTAACCCTCCCCTTCGATCCAAGAAACAGAGGCCCCCGCGATCGCGGGGGCCTCGGAGTCTGCGAGACCGGCTCTCCGCTAGTTGCGCGGCCGAGCGGTCGGCGGCAGGACGCCGTTGAGCCGCAGGTAATTCGCTTCCTGGCTGTAGTGATCGGCCCAGTCGCCCACCGTGATCAGGATCGCGGAGGCCTGTGAGAACGGAGTGGGGCCGAACAGCTGGATCGGCGCTGAGAGCTTCGAGTCGTCGAGCTTCGCCAATGCCGTCTCGCAGAACCCGAACGTCTCTTTCAGCCGGGCGACGAGCTGCTCTTTCGTGGCTGTCGTATCGACGGCCGCCCGCTTGGGCACCGCGATCCCGGTGAGCTTGCCGCACAGCTCATCGTTGCCTTCGTTGGCGAGGTGGACCTGGATTTCCGCGAAGCTCATCTGCTGCGGGGTAGGGCGATAGGTGTACTTGTCCGCCGGCATCGCCTCGGCGGCGGCGATCAGAATACGCGAAAAGCGCTGTTCCATTTGACGAAACGCATCGGCAACCGGACTGGCCGACGGCGCGGCGGCCGCGGGCGCCGCTGCCTGGGCAGCTACCGTCCCGGGAAGTACCAGGGCGGTGAGCAGAAGAGCATAAGCACGGGGCTGCATCACGTAACTCCAAAAAGAAGGGAACTGGATTCTCACCCCGAATCGCGAGCCGCGCCAGCGCCCTGACGAACCTTTCACAATTGGCCCCTTCCGGGGCCCGTGATACCTTAGCGTATGCTGGTCCTGAAGCTGCTTCAGTCCCTGGTGAAGGCGCTGCACAGCGAAGGAACGCCGGGTCAGGTGGCGGCCGGAATCGCCCTGGGGGCGATCCTCGGCCTCACCCCGCTGTTCAGTCTCCACAACCTGCTCGTCGTCGCGCTGATCTTCCTGCTCAACGTGTCGCTCCCGGGAGCAGCCCTGGGCTGGGCGATCGCCACGCCGCTCGGCTTCGCGCTCGACCCGGTGTTCGACGCGCTGGGCCGGTGGCTGCTGCTCGGCGTCCCGGCACTCACACCGCTCTGGACGGCGCTCGCCAACGCGCCGGTCGTGCCGCTGACCAACTTCAACAACAGCGTCGTGCTGGGGAGTCTCGTCACGTCGCTCGGGTTGTTCGCACCGATCAATTTCGGCTGCCGCTGGGGCGTGCGGCGCTACCGCGAGACGCTGGGGGAGCGCGTCAAGAACAGCGGACTGTATCGCGCCATCACCGCTTCCCGGCTGTTCGGCATCTATCGGCTGTTCCGGCCCAGTGCCTGAGCCCCGGACGTTCCGCTGGCGCGCGATCGTTCCCTTCGCGCTGTTCCTCGTTGTCGTCGTCGTGGCGTGGCTGTTGCTCGCCGACCGCCTGGGGCGGATCGCCGTCGAGCGCGGGGGCACCGCGCTGCTCGGCGCGCGCGTGGACGTGCGATCGCTGCACATCGCGCTGACACGCGGCAACGTGACGATCTCGGGGCTCGTTGCGGCAAGCCCGTTCGACTCTCTGAAGAATCTGATGGAGGCCGATCAACTCGTCGCGCAGGTCGAGGTCGCGCCACTGTTCGAAAAGAAGGTGGCGATCGACCGCCTGGCGGCGACGGGGTTGCGGTTCGGGACGACGCGAACGACCAGCGGCTTCGTGCCATCCCGCGGCGAGAGCGCCACCACGCAGATCATGGCCAACGTCCGGTCGTGGGCGGCGCAGCCGGCACTGCAGGTCCCGCTGCTGCAGCTCGCCACGGGCGCGCTCAGCATCGACAGCCTCGATCCGCGCAAGCTGCAGAGCGTACAAGCGGCTGAATCGCTCACCGCCCACGCGGACTCGAGCGCCCGCGCCTGGGCAGCTCAGCTCAGCGCCTTGGACGTGCAGGCGACCGCCGATTCCGCCGTTGCATTCGCGCAGCGCCTCCAGGGCGCCAAGGCGACCGACCTCGCGCTGCTGCGCGACGCCCGCCGCACCATCGACCGGGTGAAGCAAACCCACGATCGCGTGCTGTCGCTCGAGCGGGACGTACAGGCGGGCGCCGGCTCGCTCGACCAGGGGCTCGCGGCGCTCAACGCCGCGCGGCAGCGCGATTACACCTTCGCCAAGAGCCTGGTGCGCTTGCCGCCGATCGACGCCAGCGCCATCGCCTGGGTGCTGTTCGGCCCGGAAGCCGTGGCCAAGTTCCAGCG
>DASTHG010000366.1:0-6578 GCA_035718325.1 Gemmatimonadales bacterium
CTCACCCAGATGCGCTCGCAGCGCTACGGTACGCTGCCGGTGGCGCGCCGCACCGGCGGACTCAATGACACCATCGACGACGGAGTCACGGGCTTCCTGTTCGACGAGTTCTCGACCAACGCCCTGGTACAGACGCTGCGCCGGGCGGAGCACCACTACCGGAACGAAGCGGGATGGAAAGCGCTGATGCGCAAGGCGATGGCGAAGAACTTCAGCTGGGAGCGCTCGGCCCTGAAATACCTCGCGGTGTATCTCAAAGCCCTGGAAGTCGCCGAAGGCACGGGGCGCGCGACGGACTGACGCCGCTAGTCGTGTCCCGAGATGTAGGCCCGGATCATCTTCTCCCAGTACGGCCAGTCGTGCGACCAGCCGTCCCAGATGCGCAGCGCGTTGCCGATGCCCTTGCCCCACAGAATCCCCGAGAACTCCTCGTTGTTGGGGCAGGCGGGATCGTCGCGTCCCACGGCGAGCACGATATCCTGCCTGCGGAACGCCGCGAGGCGCGCGGGATCGGACTCGTGTCGCATGAAGTCGGTGGGGTTCACGGCGTAGACGTTGTCGTCGGAATAGCCGCCGGTGAGCCGCTTGATGTCGTAGGTCCCCGAGAGTCCGATGATGCGGTTGACCCGCTCCGGGTGGCGCAGCCCGAAGCAGGCGGCGTGATAGCCGCCGAAGCTTGCCCCGGTCGCGATCACGAACGGATTGGGGTTGCGGGACGCGGTAAAGGGGAGCACCTCGTCGAGCAGGTAGCGGTCGTACTGGAGCTGCCGCCAGGCGCGGGCCCCCGGATGGAGATGCTCCCCGTACCAGCTTTCCTCGTGGACGTGATGCAGGCAGAACATCTGGATCCAGCCGCGCTCGAGATGCACGCCCAGTACGTCGGGGCGGTGCATGTGGCGGTCGGTCCACTCGCTGCACGAGCCGAGGCTCGTCGGAAACACGAGCACGCGCGCGCCGCCGTGGCCCACCACCTGGAGCGGCATGTCGCGCCCCAGCACCGGGCTGTACCACTGCACCCGTTCGACGCTCATGGGCGCAGCAGGAACGGCAGCGCCTTGCGGAAGCGCCGCCCCCAGTCGGCTTCGCGGTGCGCGCCGTCTTGGTCCTCGACGTAGCGCAGGGTGCGGCGCGGCTCGAAGCCGCGCGCGATCAGCAGGTCGCGCATCGTGCGGGCCAGCATCACGTGTCGCTCTCCTTCGCGCAAGCCGATGTCCAGGTAGATCCGTCCCGCGGGGGCTGGGGATCGTGCGACCACGTCGAAGATCGCTTCGTTTCCGAACCACAGCGACGGGCTCAGGGCTCCCACGAATCCGAAGATTGCCTGGAGCCGGAAGAAGGCATAGAGGCTGATCAGGCCGCCCAGCGACGAACCGGCGATTCCGGTTGCCTCCCGGCCGGGCAGCGTGCGAAACCGCTCGTCTACGAGCGGCTTCACCGTCGTCACGAGGAACTCGAGGTAGCGATCGCCGGCGCCGCCGCCCGTTCCCGGCTCAACGAACGGGCTGTACTCGTCGAACCGCGCTGAGCCCGCGTTGTAAATGCCCACCACGATCGGATCGATCCCGCGCCGGCTCGCCCAGCCCAGCGCGGTCGAGAGTCCCCAGTCGCCCGCAAAGCTGGTCCGCGGGTCGAAGAGATTCTGTCCATCCTGCATGTACAACACCGGGTAGCGGTGTTCGCCGGTCCGGTAGGACGCGGGCGTCGACACGATCAGGCTGTGTCGATTGCCGAGCGCGGGGCTCGGGACATCGGGAATGAGGTGCAGGTCGCCGCGCCAGGCGCGGGCGCGCGCGCGGGAGCGCCAGCGAACGGCGAAGCGTGAGAAGCGCAGCATGAGCAGGGGAAGAATGTATCTTGAGCGCCACCCTCGTTCCAGAAACCAACGTGCGGAGGAGCAGCGGGTGAGTGCAGCGGTCGGCCGCAAAGTCGGTCTGATTGTGGGGCGGGAGTGGTCGTTCCCGCCGCGGTTCATCGACGAAGTGAACCGCCGCGATGCGGGGGTGACGGCCGAGCTGGCCCTGCTGGGCGGCGAGTCGATGGACGGCGCCGGCGCCTACGCGGTGTTGATCGACCGTATCTCGCACGAAGTGCCGTTCTATCGGTCGTATCTGAAGCACGCCGTGTTGCAGGGCGTGGCGGTCGTCAACAACCCGTTCATGTGGAGCGCCGATGACAAATTTTTCGGCGCGACGCTCGCCACGCGCCTCGGCGTCGCGAGCCCCAAGACCATGCTGGTCCCCAACAAGGAGTACATCCCCGGGATCAAACACGACGAGAGTCTTCGTAATCTCAGGTTCCCGATCGATTGGGACGCGATTGTGCGCGAGATCGGGATGCCGTGCATTCTCAAGGACGCGCACGGCGGCGGATGGAAGGACGTATACGTCTGCCGCAACAAGGACGAACTGCTCCACCACTACGATCAATCCGGCCTGCACACGATGATCGTGCAGCAGTTCATCGAGTGGGACCAGTTCGTCCGCTGCATCTGCATCGGGCAGCAGCACGTGCTGCCGATCCATTACGATCCCAAGGCGCGGGCCTACATCGTCGACGACGCGTATCTGAGTGACGCCCTGCGCCAGCGCATCGTACGCGATTCGCTTACCCTGGTACGGGCGCTCGGCTACGACATGAACTCGATCGAATATGCCGTGCAGGACGGCGTGCCCTACGCCATCGATTTCATGAACCCCGCGCCGGACTTCGACGTCAACTCGCTCACGCCGACCTACTTCGAGTGGGCGGTGCAGCACATGGCGGACCTCGCGATCGAGCTGGCCACCCATGGGCTGGCGCAACGCGACTTCCATTGGAACGCTTTGTTCGCGGGGCGGGGCGCACGCACGGGATGACGTGGGGAGTCCCGGATGCCATCGCCCGCTACCACGAGCTGCTGACCACCGACGTCGCCGCCGAGTCGCAGGCGATGCTCGCCGAAGAGCAGAAGCGCCGCGGCGTCTACTTCGGCGACCGACCGCTGTGCACCGCGCTGCGCCCGCGCTTCTTCTCTCCCGACCAGTATCGCTACGTGCGCGCGCGCTGTGCCCTGATGCTCGGCGCCATGGGCCGGCTGCTGCGCGCGGCGCTGCAGGACGCCGGCCTGCGCCGTCAGTTCCGCCTCACCGACTGGGAGGAAGAGCTGGTCGCCGTCGATCCCGGCATCCCGGAGCCCAGTCCCACGTCGCGTTTCGACTCGTTCTATTTTCCGGAAACCGGGGTCTTGTGGCTCACCGAGTACAACGCCGAGACGCCGACCGGGGCTGCCTACGGCGACACGCTGGCGGACATCTTTCTGGCGTTGCCGGTGATGCGGCAGTTCCTGCGCACGGTGGACGTGCGGCCGCTGCCGGGCCGCCACGGGATCCTGCACGCCGTGCTCGCCTCCTACGCCGCCTGGAGCGGGAAGCGCGCGGCGCCGCGCATCGCGATCCTCGACTGGCGCGAGGTGCCGACGTTCAGCGAGTTCGTGCTGTTCCAGGAGTACTTCCGGTCGCACGGACTCGACGCGGTGATCGTCGATCCGCGCGAGACCGAGCTCCACAATGGCCGCCTGATCGCCGCAGGAGCCCCGGTCGACGTCATCTACAAGCGCGTCCTGATTAGCGAGCTGATCGATCGCTGCGGCATGGACCACGCGGTGGTGCAGGCGGTGCGCAACCGGACGGTCTGCATGGTGAACGGGTTCCGCTGCAAGCTGCTGCACAAGAAAGCCAGCTTCGCGGTCCTCGGCGACGAGCAGAACGCGCGGCTCTTCTCCGAGGAAGAGCGCGAAGCGATCGGTGCCCACATTCCGTGGACGCGGGTGCTGGAGGAGCGCAAGACGCGCCACGCCGGGAAAGCGATCGACCTCGTGCCGTTCGTCCTGGCACACCGTGAGCGCCTCGTGCTCAAGCCGAACGACGAATACGGCGGCAAGGGCGTCGTGCTCGGCTGGGAAGTGTCGGACGCCGAGTGGCACGCGCGCGTGCGCGCGGGGTTGACCGAGCCACACGTGGTGCAGGAACGCGTGCCGGTGCCGCGCGAGCCGTATCCCAGCGTCACGGACGGAACGCTGCACATCGCCGACCGCATTCTCGATACCGATCCGTTCGCCTGCCAGGGTGCCTACGTCGACGGCTGCCTCTCGCGCCTATCGACGGCGGCGCTCGTCAACGTCACCGCCGGCGGCGGATCCCAGGTTCCTACCATGCTCGTGGAGCCCCGATGAAGGCACCCTCGCTCACCCTCGGCATCGAGGAGGAGTATCAGATCATCGATCCCGAGACGCGGGAGCTGAAGTCCTATATCACGCAGATCCTCGAGCAGGATCACCGGGTGCTGTCACAGGTGAAACCGGAGCTGCACCAATCGATCGTGGAAGTCGGCAGCAAGGTGTGCACGGCGCCGTCGGAGCTGCGCGTCGAGCTGGCCCAGCTGCGTCGCGAAGTGATCGGGCTGACGGCGAAGAACGGACTGCGCATCGCGGCTGCCGGCACGCATCCGTTTTCCTCGTGGGAGCGCCAGGAAATCACGCAAACCGAGCGCTACCTCGGGCTGCGGGAGGCCATGGGGGAGCTGGCCCAGCGCTTGCTCATCTTCGGGACCCATGTCCACATCGGCATCGAAGACCGTGAATTCCTGGTTGACGCGCTCAACGTGTCACGCTACGTGCTGCCGCACATTTTGTGTCTCTCCACCAGCTCACCGTTCTGGATGGGGCGCAATACGGGGCTCAAGTCGTACCGCTCGGTGGTGTTCCGGGGTTTTCCGCGCACCGGCGTGCCGCGGGCGCTGCGTTCGTGGAGCGAATACACCGACCTGGTCGAGATGCTGACCGCCACCCATTGCATCCCCGACGGCACGAAGATCTGGTGGGACGTGCGCCCCAACTGGTCCTATCCCACTCTCGAGTTCCGCATTTGCGACGTGTGCACGCGCGTCGACGAAGCGGTCTGTATCGCGGCGATTCTTCAGGCGGTCGTGGCGAAACTCTGGAAGCTGCGGCGCGACAACATGACGCTGCGCGTCTACCCGGCGGATTTTATCGAGGAGAACAAGTGGCGCGCCGTGCGCTACGGCCTCGACGGCCAGCTCATCGATTTCGGCAAGAGCCAGGAGCTTCCGGCACGCGACCTGATCCGCGAGCTCCTGGAGTGGTTCATCGACGACGTGGTGGACGAGCTGGGCAGCCGCACGGAAGTGTCGTACGCGTACAAGATTCTGGCGGGGGGCTCGAGCGCCGACCGACAGCTGGCGACGTACCAGCGCACCAACGACCACAAGGCGGTCGTCGATCAGTTGATCGCCGAGACCGCCGAAGGACTGTAAGCGACATGGCGGACCGGCCGGTCATCGGCATCACGACGCAGACGCTCGAAGCGATTCCCGACCAGCTGCCGCGCTGCTGGGTGATGAGCCAGCGCTACGTGCAGGTGCTGGTGCACGCGGGCGCGATCCCGTGGGTGATCCCGCTGCTGCAGCACGATGAGGCGACGCTGCGCGGCATCTACGAGCGTACCGACGCGCTGTTTCTGCCCGGCGGTGTCGACATCGACCCCGCGACGTACGGGGAGACGCGCGGAGCCGCGTGTGGCCGCATCGATCCGGCGCGCGATTGGACCGAGCTCGTGCTGACGCGGTGGGCGCTGGCAGACAAGAAGCCGGTGCTGGCCGTCTGCCGTGGCGCGCAGATTCTCAATGTCGCAGTCGGCGGTACGCTGTACCAGGACATCGGCGCCGAACATCCCTCGCCGGTGAAGCACGACCAGTTTCCCACGGGTGGGCGCCGCCGCGACGATCTCAGTCACGACGTGCGGCTCGCTCCGGGGTCGCGCCTCGCCGGTTTGCTCGAGACCGATGTCCTCGCGGTGAACAGCATGCATCACCAGGGCATCGCGCGCCTCGCGCCCGGGCTCACGCCGGTGGCGCTCGCGAGCGACGGGCTGATCGAGGGTGTGGAGGTGGCGGACGATCGATTCGTGCTCGGCGTGCAGTGGCACCCCGAGGATCTGGTCGACGTTGACCCGCGGATGCGGCGGCTGTTCGACGCCTTCATCGCCGCGGCGCAGGGCTACCACCGCTGACGGCGATGCCGACGCGATGCGGCACGGTGGTCCTGGCGGGGCTTCCCAACGTCGGCAAGTCGTCGCTGCTGAATGCGCTGGTCGGAGAGCCGCTGGCGATCGTGTCGCCCAAGGCGCAGTCGACACGCGTTCCCGTGGTCGGCGTGCTGACCCGGGGCGACGACCAGTTCATCTTCACCGATCCACCCGGGCTGCTCACACCGTCCTACGAGCTGCAGGAGCGCATGCGCGAAGCGGCACTGCGTGCCATCGCCGACGCAGAGGTGATCGCCCACCTCCATCCCCTCCCCGAGGCGCCGGCGCCGCAGTTTGCCGCAGCGGCCGGGCTGACCGTCGGTCCCCGCGTCCCCGTCGTCACCGTGTACACCAAGGCGGATCTCGTGCCCCCCGAACGGCGCCCGCCACATCTGGCGGGAATCGCGGTGTCGAGTGCCACCGGGGAGGGCATGGACGTCCTGCTCGACACCCTGGCCGAACGCCTACCCCGCGGGCCATTCCACTATTCAGCCGATG